>JAPLWP010000125.1 GCA_026396535.1 Candidatus Magasanikiibacteriota bacterium
GTACCAATTTTATCCTGCATAAAACTCTCGTTGAGCAGAGCGATATCCTGGATTTTTTTCAGGTGTCCAAGCTGATTACGCAATCTAGCCGCTTCTTCAAAATTCTCTGCCTTGGCGGCCAAGGTCATTTCTTTTTCAATATCTTTGATTAATAATTTTTTCTTACCATCCAAAAATAAAACCAACGGTCGAATAACTTTTTGTTTATAATCGGCCGCTGAAATTTCTCCAGTACACACCCCCAAACATTCTCCGAGCTGATAATAAAAACATGGCCGCTTGGCTCCAGGCCGACAAGTAGAAAAAGAAAATAATTTACGCAAAATTTTCATAGCCACTTTGGCATTGAGACCGGGATAGGGACCAAAAAAATATTTAAACTCTTTTTGTTTTTCTAGAGTCAATTCATGCTGGCGAATGGTAATCACCTCCGGATAAGCATCTTTGGTAATACCAATATAATTCCAACTCTTATCATCACGCCATTGGACATTATATTTAGGTCGATATTTTTTGATATAAAAACCTTCGAGTATGGCCGCCTCCAGCGCCGAATCAGTGGTTTCGGTATCTAGGTCCACTACTTTATGAATCATCTCTTCTATCGGACGCGGTGATTTTTTGCCTATAAAATAGCTCTTTACCCGATTCTTTAATGATGAAGCTTTGCCTACATATATCAGCTCTTTTTGCGCACTAAAAAACATATACACCCCTGGGGAATCCGGCAGCTGTTTTAATTTTTGTTCAATTTTTTCATTCATAACAATTGTTATAGTAACAAAAATACAATTTATAAACAATACAACAAACCAACTGATACATAATACGGCAAAAGGTTTTTTGCTTTTTTAAAAAAATAGTTGTACAATAAATATATATGAAACCATCATTTTTTATATTAATTGCAATCCTGGGTATTTGGGATTTAGTTTGGAAGGCCTTGGCACTGTGGCGCTGTGGTCGCAATAACCAACCTAGATGGTTTGTGGCTATACTTTTATTAAATACTGTTGGCATCTTGCCAATTATTTATTTGAAATTTTATCAAAAAAATAAAATAATATGAACATAAACTACTTGGCAATTTTGGTTTGTGCGATTTTATCTATGGTAGTAGGCGGCATGTGGTACGGTCCATTATTTGGTAAAAAATGGATGGAAATAATCGGCGCCAACCCAGCCGATCTGGAACGTCGCAAAGAAATGCAAAAATCTGCTGGCCCACTTTATGTAGTGCAATTTTTACTCACTCTTTTTCAACTTTGGATCTTAGCTTATTATATTGGCACTTGGACCAACATGTCCGGGCTCATGAATGCTATCTGGATCTGGGCTGGATTTATAGTGCCCACTATTGCTGGTAGCTGTATGTGGAACAACGATTCCAAGAAAGTTTCTTGGGCTAGGTTTCTGATTCAGGTTGGATATCAATTAGTGATGTTTGCAATTTTCGGCACTATTCTCGGAAACTGGAGATAAAATATAATTAACTACACAGAATATTCGATCTCATCACCAAAGACCCCTTGGACCAAAGTTTTACCTTTGGTCTTTTTTATATAATTTAGATCTATCGGCACTTTGCCATGCCCACCCGGTATATCCAAAATATATTGTGGCATAGCCAAACCACTAATGTGTCCGCGCAGCTCTTTCATAATTTTTATTCCGTCATCCATAGTAGTGCGCAAATGACTCGTACCTACTACCAGATCCCCTTGATGCAAATAATAGGGCTTCACTCCCAAATCTACCAAATTCAAAAATAATTCTTTTAAAATTTTTGCATCGTCATTTATACCACGCAATAAAACCGTTTGCGTTATTAAAATAATACCTGCTTTTC
>JAPLWP010000057.1 GCA_026396535.1 Candidatus Magasanikiibacteriota bacterium
TAACTAAAATATATGATCAAAAAAATTAACATATTTTTACTAGTCACTTTATCTATTTTCTCTCTTTTATTTGCAGTTCCTTTTGCCTCCGCCAAGACCATTGTGGCTCCGGCTAAGAAAACTCAAACAACCAAAAAGGTAGTAGTGGCTAAGAAGGTAACAAAAAAAGTTGTTAAGCCGGTAAAAAATGTAGCAGCCAAAACGACTGCTACCAAAAATATTCCGATGAGCCAACTACCAAATCCCAACGCTGCCGGCTCTAGCGCTATGAAAACTTATCTCCAAACTATCAACGACGCCCGCCTGACATTTAAAAAAGAACAGGCTCAGGCCAAAACCAAAGAGGCCAAAGCAACGGCGGAAGAAAAATATTCTCAAGCAGTACAAGATGCAATGTCTCTGCTCAACGAGTCCAAAACTCCCCCAGCTCCAACTGAATCTGCTACTACTATCGAATAATTAAAAAATCCCTCACATTTCTGAGGGATTTTTTAATTATTTTTGTCTTTTACCAAGGCGGATATGTCTGGTTTTGGCTTTTACTGCCTTGCCTTTTTTGGTATTTTTCTTGGCATGGTCCAAGCGGGCACGTAGGGCTCCATTCATAAAAATAGGATTAAGTTAATTTAACTGATTATTATTATACACCTTTTTTATAAAAAATCAATAGCTCCATACTTTTACCTTTGCAATTTAGGCTATTTTTTGCTAAAATTTAGCTCATGACTACTGAACTTAATAGTTTTATAAAAGAATTAAAAATTGCTGGCGACCAGACCAAAGCTACCGTTCTCGGCAGGTTTTTTAAGACCGGAAAAGGGCAATATGGAGAGGGCGATGTATTTTTAGGGATCTATGTACCAATTCAGCGTAGCATTGCCAAAAAATATGAAACGTTAAAATTGAAAGATATAGAAATTTTACTCCAAAGCAAAATTCACGAACATCGCACCGGTGCTTTGTTTATACTCACAGCTCAATACAAAAAATCCGATGACAAAACCAAAGAAAAAATATTTAAATTTTATCTCAGAAATACTGCTAGAATAAATAATTGGGATTTGGTAGATTTATCCGCGCCAAACATAGTAGGGGAGTATTTACTTAAAAAAGATAAAAGTATTTTGTATAAATTGGCCCGCTCCAAAAATCTCTGGGAAAAGCGTATCGCGATTGTGTCTACCTTGGCTTTTATCCGGGCCAAAGAACTTGAAGAAGTGTTGAAAATTTCAGAAATTCTTTTAAATGATAATCACGACCTGATACACAAAGCCACCGGCTGGATGCTACGCGAAGCCGGCAAGCGAAATGAGAAAGTGCTACGTAAATTTCTAGACAAACACGCCACCAAAATGCCGCGCACCATGCTGCGTTATGCTATTGAAAAATTTAATCCAACTGATCGTAAATATTATTTATGCCTCAAACCATAACTACTCCTGTAGCAGCGCCTAAAAAACGCAACCATTTTATTTCCTACATTAAAGGCTATGCTATTATTGGCGTGCTTTTGATTCATATGATTGATTGGTCCAATATAATTATTGGCCATACTAGCATCTTGATGAAAGAGCTGCTCTATCCAGGTGTATTTTTCTTCATGGCGACTTCGGGCAGCGTAGTATATATTGCCTACAGCAAATCTGAAACCTGGAGTAAGCCCGCCAAAAAATTATTTCTGCGCGGTTTAGAGCTAGTTGGTATTTATTATGCTTATAGTATTATAAAATATTATATTTATGATTTTTCTAAAGAACCGTTTTATTGGCAATTTACCAATACCGGTAAAATGAATTTACAAAATATTTTACTGCTCAAAGCCTACACCACACCAATCTCCATCTTGATTACTATTGGCATAATGATAATGTTCTCACCGGTTCTATTGGCAATTAGTAAAAAAATGAAATTTCCAAATTTAATTATCTCAATTTTATTTGCGATTTTATTGGCCGCGGTATATGGAGTCACTTGGCAGGGACCAATATCTGATTTTCTTTTTGCCCGCAATAATATTATGTTTCCGTTGGCCTTTTGGTCCATCCCATTTTTTATTGGATATTTACTAGCAGCATTTGGATTTGAAGAAAAGAAAAAATGGTGGCTAGCTATTTTTGCACCTTTGATGGCAATATTTTATTTTTGGCGATCTAAATACGGTTTGGATTTATACCCATCCCACTCTATGTACCCACTACAGCCATACTATATAGTAGCGTCTTTATTTTTTGTTAGTATATTATTTTATCTTTTTACTTGGACAGAAAAATTATCTTTTTCTTTTTCCAAAAAGAAATTAGCCATTATTCGCTTTCTAGGCGATTATACTTTGGCGGTTTATATTTGGCATTGGATTGTGGTTGATCTTACTATTTGGCTTTTTTATCCCAATACCAAATTACTCTGGATCACTGTACCGGCATTTTTGATTGTGTATTTGTTTATCAAACGTGCTAAACTAAAAGAATATTTCTTAAGCCAAACTTAATCATATGGACTTTATAGCAATTTTTATAGCGCAATATTTAATTTTTATAATCATCGCTGTTGGTGTAGCTTTTTTTCTACATCGGCCAAGCGCTGAAAAAAAAGAAATTTTGGTTTTTTCTTTTATTACTTTGCCAATAATATTTATTATATCGCGTATCTGTGCCGCTCTATATTTCAATCCGCGTCCATTCGTAGACAATCAATTTTTAGCTCTCATTCCTCACAAGCCAAACAACGGTTTTCCTTCAGACCACACCTTACTCGCCAGCGCAGTTGCTATGATAATTTGGCATTTCAACAGAAAACTCGGTTCGGTTTTAATGATTTCAGCTTTGTTGGTAGGCTTGGCACGCGTGTATGTAGGAGTTCACCATTATCTAGATATTTTCGCCAGTCTGGCGATTAGTTCTATTACTGTGATAATAATGGAAAGAAATATTTGGCCAAAAATTAAAAACCATCATATTGTCTATAAAATTTTTGAAAAGCTAAGAATATAATCAAAAATACAGAGACCAATATGGGAGTTTTTGCGAGTTGTTTTTGTTTTGACAAAATCATCCCGATTTAGTATAATAAGCCCATATTTTTATTGTATTTTATGCACTATAGCAAACTTTTTGGAAAGACTAGCAAGACCGTTTCCGCGGATGAAGAAAGCATCAATGCCCAATATCTAATTCGGGGTGGCTTTGTAAACAAACAAATGGCCGGGGTGTACAACTATTTACCACTTGGTTTGCGTGTTTTGACCAAAATTCAAAATATTATTCGCGAAGAAATGATTGCGATTGGCGGCAATGAAATTCTGATGCCAACTTTGACTCAGGAAGAAAGTTACAAAATTACCGGTCGCGATACGATGGATGTGCTTTTTCATACCGAAGGTCCAGGCGGCGCCAAATATGTACTCAACCCAACTCACGAAGAAATCGTGACTCCGCTCGTACAAAAATATGCTTTTTCTTACAATGATTTACCGCTTGCTGTATTTCAAATTCAAAATAAATACCGCAATGAACCACGTGCCAAATCTGGTATTTTACGTGGCCGTGAATTTAATATGAAAGATCTATATTCTTTTCATGCTAACGAAGAAAGTCTAAATGAATTTTATGAAATAGCAAAAAAAGCTTATCATAAAATATATGCGCGATTGGGGCTCGGAGAACTTACAGTTCTTACTTATGCTTCTGGTGGTGCTTTCAGTCGCTACTCTCATGAATTTCAGACTCTGTGTGACGTGGGTGAAGACACTGTATATTTTTGTGAAAAATGTCGCATTGGAATCAACAAAGAAATTATCGACGATCAAAAAGCTTGTCCGGAATGTAACAATGTTGATTT
>JAPLWP010000050.1 GCA_026396535.1 Candidatus Magasanikiibacteriota bacterium
TCAAAAGTTTCTAGAGTCTCTGGTTTAAATTCCATTAGAGTGTTCACTAGGTTACCTAATGGTTTGAGGTCTTTGAGAAAGATTACCAACATTTTGGAATGAGCCGTAGTTTTGACCAGTTTAAATTTCCCTTTGGTAAACAGCCCAAGTGTTCCTTGGGATCCAACTAATAATTTAGTCAGATCAAAGGTAGTTTTGTTCCAAACATTCCATAGATAATAGCCGGCAGAATTTTTGGTGACAGTTGGCTTGGCTTTTTGAATAGCTTCGTAATTATTATCAATAAGCGCAAACATTTTACGATATATTTCACCCTCAAAATTCTGTAGAGATAGTTTTTCCTGTAGTTCTTTTTCGTTTAGCGGTTTAAAGTTATATTCATTACCGTCAGACAGTACGGCTGAGACTTCTTGTAGATAGTTTTCTGTTTTTCCGTAAGAAAGAGATTTTTCACCGCCGGAATTATTGGCCATAATGCCACCCATAGCACATAGAGATTTGGAAGCTGGAAAAGATGGCATGATTAGATTTTTCTCTAGAGTGGCTTTTTCAAAATCACGGTAATATACACCGGGCTCAGTAATAACAAAAGCTTTCCCCACTTCTATAAGATGGTTAAAATGTTTGGTGAAGTCTAGAACAATGGAATTATTAATGGCGCCACCGGTCATATCAGTGCCAGCGCTACGAGCAGTGATGGATAAGTCGGGATTAGTAGCTTTGTTTTGAGAAACAAATTCCACAATCTTTTTCAGGTCCTCTTTATTTTTTGGGTATATCACTGTTTGAGGAGTGATCTCAAAAATACTAGCATCACGGCTGTATGCTTTTCTGGTTTCAGCGTCTTCTAATATTTCTCCTTCTAATCCTTTAATAATCATATATTAAGCTAAAAAGTGCCTTAATTATATCTCAGCACCTGTTTAAAAGCAATTATTTACTTTTTAAAAACATATGTTATAATAAATTTATTCATATTTAATTTGGAGGGGGTATGAAATATTTTTTATTTGGGACTGTCTTTGTGTTTGGCAGTTTTTTTGTTGCTCAAAAATTATGGGCAGCCAGTACGGATATTATTATTAATGAAATTGGGTCTTATGCCACCAGTACCCATGAGTGGATAGAAGTTTGGAATAAAGGAAGCAGTAGTGTCGATTTAAGTAGTTGGAAATTTTGGGAAAATAATACCAATCATAGTCTCAAAGCTGTGACTACGACAGATAGTGTGGTGGCGCCTGGGGAATATGCGGTGATTTGTCAGGATGGCGATGTGTTTTTACGTGATTATCCAAGTTTCATTGGTTCCGTATTAGATTCGGCCTGGATTAGTCTTAGTGAAAGTGGAGAAGAAATAGGTCTAAAAGATGAGAGTGGAAATTTTGTAGAGAGATTCACTTATTTGCCTACTAGTCATTTTTCTCTAGAGCGTAAAGATCCAATACTAAATGATTATTCTGCTGCCAATTGGCAAGAAAATTTATTTGGTAATACAGTGGGAGTACAAAATAGTAATTTTGTAGCTCTGGTGCAGAGTATCACTTCAACTACTTCTTCAGTGGACACGACTTCCACCCCCGAAACAACTAGTTCTACGCCAGAGAGTGTGACTTCTACGCCGACTACTACAGAAAGTGAAATAAGTAGTTCTAGTACCAATATATGGGATTGGGCGTTTATAAAATTAAATGAAATTTTATCTGATCCAAATGAAGGAAATGAAAAGGTGGAACTATATAATAGTAACTCTACTACAGCAGAAATTTCTTCTGGCAGTATCTGTGATTCTACCGGTACTAATTGTAAATTATTTTCTGGAAATATTTTGGGGCATGATTGGCTGACAGTAGATTTATTAACAGATAGATATTTAAACAATACCGGTGATGCAGTGGTATTAAAAGATGAAAATAATAATACTATTGATAAGGTGACGTATGGCACGGATAGTTTGGGTGCGCCGTCCAATGCACAATCTTTGATTCGTAAATTGGATGGTGTAGATACAGATAGCGATAATGATTGGGCACTAACAACCGACATCACTTTGGATGGGGCTAATCAATTGGTGGTATCAATGGTAAATTCTAATACTGGGAATATTAGCAATCAATCAGGTGGGTCTATTAATAATTTGGCCAATAATACAGCTCTTATTAAGACCATTAAATCGGCCACTAATACTGCAAAAAGTGCCGTAGATCCAGTAAAAATCAGTTGGAAGCTAGACTGGCCTTATGGTTTGGATATAAACGAAGACGGTATATTTAGTGCTCAGGGCACAGCCGATCCACGTGGTGGGGAAATTAAGATAGAGTGGAATTTTGGAGATAGTGCGACCAGTAGTGGATTTATTGTATCTCATCACTATGCTACTTCGGGGATATATTTGGTTTCAGTATCAGGTGCTAGTACGGCCAGCACCACTGGTAAAAAAGATTTTAAAATTTATGTTGGTCAGGAATTTTCTGGCGTTCAAACACAAATAAAAATTGGTAATTATTTGGTGGACGCGACTAGTAGTGACGACGAGTTTGTGGAAGTGCAGAATTTTTCCACTTCTTCTCATAATATTTCCGGATGGAAAATAAAAAATAGAAGCGGTAAAGAATATGAAATTCCCGAAAGTACTAACATATCGGCATCTGGCACTTTAAAATTTTTTCGCAGTATCACCCGTTTGAGTTTTGATAAAGATGGTGATGAAATTCGCCTGACTACTCCCAATGATAAAGAAGTAGATAAAGTAATTTTGGTAAGTTCTAAGGTAATAAAAAAAGAACCAGCAGATAAGACAATAAAGAAAGAAGCAAAAACAGTAAAAACAGCCAGTGCCGGTAATTGGGTAGTAGTACAAGGAGTAGTGACGGCGCTGCCGGGTAATTTTGGTTCACAATATTTTTATATATCTGATGGTGAAAAAGGAAATCAGGTGTATCAGTACAAAAAAGATTTTCCGAATTTAAAAATTGGTGACAAAGTGACAGTGCGCGGAGAGCAGTCACTGATATCTGGAGTAAGTCGTATAAAAATAGCTAATAAAAATTATATTACTATCACCGGCAAAGATGAAAAATTTGAACCAACTAATTTGGATGATTTAGATACTCAGTCGGTGGGAGCTTTGGTAAAAGTGGAGGGAGATATTACTTCTATAAAAAGTAACTATCTATATATTGATGATGGTAACGATGAAACAATAATATATTTTCGTACTGGCGCAAATATAAATAAGCAGGATTTGAAAGTTGGAGATAAATTGGCGGTGGTAGGAATATTGGAACAGACCAAAAGTGGTCTGAGGATTTCGCCTCGCAGTGAACAGGATATAAAGGTAATAGGATTTTCTGATCAAGTACTGTCGCAGCAGGTAGAGGCCGACCAAAGCAATCAGCAGGCGGTAAAAGATAAATATCTTACGGCCACTGCTGGCGGAGTCACTACATTGATATTGGGTTTTCTAGCCAAATCACGTGGTGCTATTGTAGTGTCTGGAGCCAAAAAGGTAGTCAGTGTGGCTGGTCGTATAATAAAACGGGGTTGATTATTCTCTAGATATGTGATAATTTAGGGGTGCTCAAAACCCGGAGAGGTGGCCGAGCGGTTTAAGGCAACAGTCTTGAAAACTGTCGTATCGAAAGGTACCGTGAGTTCGAATCTCACCCTCTCCGCACTGATAAAAAATCGCTTTTATCTTCAATTTTAGAGAGCCTTAAATATGGTTCTTTAAAGCTAAGACTAGCGATTTTTTTGTTTCTCATTTGAGCGTTCCAAAGTAAAGTTTTTATAATTATTTCTTGTTTCCCATTTTTTCTGTCGGCAAATTCTTTTTTGGCTTTAATTGGGTATAAAAAGATGTCTTTTATCCGTTCCAAAGTAGTTTCGTTATTGTTTGATTTTTTTTGTTTTAATTCGTCTAAACTTTTTTTAACTTGCACGATTTCATTATCCAACTCAACGAGTTTCAAATCATGGGATTCTTTAGATAGGTTGCCGTCTAGGTATAGGTCTAACAGCTTGTTTTTCCTGTCCTGTGCCTTTTTAAGGGTGCTTTCTAGTGTTTGACTAGCTTGTGTTAGATAGCTGTCATTTTCGCCCAATCTTACCTTTTCGGCTTGGTAGCACATTTCAATCAGTTTTTTGTTGATTATTACGTTATCAAAAACATTGGCTAATTCTTTTTTAACATCGTCTTCTTTTAAATATACTTTGTGTTCATCGCATTTGCCCTTGCCATTGGTGCAATAGTAGTATGTATGTTTGCCTTTCTTTTTGGTTGCCGTTAAAACGCAACCACAGGTATCACATTTTAATACTCCTCGGTAAGTGAAATGTATTTTCTGCTTTTTGGTGTTAGCCTTTTTGTTTAATACTTCTTGGACTTTATCGAATAATTCTTTGGTGATTATTGGCTCATGATTGCCTAAATATTGTTTACCGTCTTTATTCATTATTCCGCAATAAAAAGAATCATAAAGTATTTTATGAATTTTGCTTTTATGGTATTTATTTCCTGCCCGACTTCTAAAACCCTGTTCAAAAAGTATATCGGAAATTTCTCTAACGCTTTTGTTGCCCTCTTTATAGAGTGTAAATATTTTCTTAATATATTTTGTCCTATCCTTATCTTGGACAATTCCGCCCTTGCCGTCGTTCAAATATCCGAGCGGTGCTAAATTCGGCCAACCGCCTTTTTCTAATTTAGTTAATATTCCACGCTTAACATTTTTTGATAGGTCTAAAATATATTGATTGGCCATTCCGCTTTCTACGCTAAACATTACGACATTATCCGACGGCAAATATTGCCTATCAATCGTCTGAATGATTTTAATACTGCCTTGTTGCAAAAGCCATTGTATTGTTGCACTATCAATCGGATTACGAGATAGGCGGTCAATTTTCCAACAGAGAATACCGAGATCGTCGTTTTTGTTTTGTTGTATCTGTTTAACCATTTCCGAAAACAAAGGTCGGTTGTCAGGTTTCTTCGCCGATTTGCTTTCAGTATAAACTTTAATAATTTCCAAACCCAAATTAACGGCTAATTTTTTCATTTCCGTAACTTGGCTTTCCAAAGACAAAATTTGTTTGCCTTTGTCCTCGCTGGATTTTCTGCAATACAAAATGTATTTCATATA
>JAPLWP010000051.1 GCA_026396535.1 Candidatus Magasanikiibacteriota bacterium
AAAAGTTTCACCACCATGCATTTTTTCCAAAGCCATCAAAACAAGATCTACACCTTCTTCCAAGGTGATCCAAAAACGAGTCATCTCTTCGTGAGTAAGCGTAACCTCTCCTTTTTCTTTCTGTTCTTCCAAAATCTTTACCAGACTACCACGACTGCCAAATACATTGCCATAGCGCACGATACTAAAACAAGTGCCCTTTTCACCCGAATAAGCATTGGCACTAATCATCAGACGTTCTGCACATAATTTGGTAGCACCGTACAAATTTGCCGGATTAGCAGCTTTGTCGGTAGACACCAAGACAACTTTTTCCACACCCTGATCAAGCGCGGCAGAAATTATATTCTGAGTACCTAAAATATTGGTCTTCACTGCCTCAAAAGGATTGTATTCCAAAATCGGAACATGTTTGAGAGCGGCGGCGTGCACCACGTAATCCACCCCCTTAAAAGCCCTTTGTAATCTAGCCAGATCACGAATATCGCCAATAAAAAATCTAAGTCTATCCTCTGCATCTCGAAACTCTCTTTGCATCTCGGATTGTTTCAGCTCATCACGACTAAACACAATTATTCTACGCGCTTCACTATTATCCAGCAAAGTTCTAACAAATTTTTTTCCGAAAGAGCCTGTACCTCCCGTTACCAACACTGATTTATCTTTTAAATTAAGCATATGTATTTTTAAAAAGGTTTATTATTTGGTTTTCCATTCTAGCAATGTGCTGATATAGCCACATCTAAAATTTCCTCTCATCGTTGACGAATCATCCATACTAAATGAACAAACCAGCCCTGGTACATCAATCTCATATTTAGGAGAGGAGTCATGCACAAACTCTACAAATACCACATACTCTCCTACTCCTATAGTGCGCGGCGGTATAACCAGTCTAATTGTATGCAACCCGGCACTTAAATTTTCAAATTGATTTGGCAACACATCTCGACTGTCGGATTCCATCACTGTAGTACCATCCGGTTTCTTTATATTTAACAAACCATACATCCCAAGTAGCGGGCCATTGGAACGACAAACCATTTCTATTGTTATCGGCTCATCACAATTATAATCTCTTATATTTTTTCCTTCCACGTTCAATAATTTTATGGAGCGTAATTGAATTTTAAATTTTGGATCATCCGGAAATTCGTTGGCCGGGGCACTCATAGAGTTATTCATTTGTGACAGGTAAAAATTGACAACTTTATCTACCGGACCACTTTGAATTATTTTACCGCCTTCGAGCAAAATGCAATTATCGCACAACTTCTGCATCATCGCCATATTATGACTGACGAATAATACAGTTCTACCATCTTTTCTGGTCACCTCTTCCATTTTTCCGATACACTTCTTTTGAAATTCAATATCTCCTACCGCCAATACTTCGTCAACTATCAAGATGTCTGGCTCCAAATGAGCGGCTACTGAAAAAGCCAAGCGAACGTACATACCACTCGAATATCTCTTCACCGGCGTATCAATAAATTTTTCCACTCCGGAAAATTCAATTATTTCACTGATCTTCTTTTTAATTTCAGCCTTACGCATCCCCAAAATGGCCCCATTTAAATAGATGTTTTCTCGACCCGTTAATTCAGGATGAAATCCAGTACCAACTTCGAGCAAGCTTCCCACTCTTCCACGCAATTTAATTTCTCCGGTAGTGGGCGGAGTAATTCTGGATAAGATTTTTAACAAAGTGCTTTTACCGGCTCCATTTCTGCCAATCACTCCCAAAACCTCTCCCTTTTCTACCGTAAAATTTAAATCTTGCAAAGCAAGAAATTCGTTCTTATCGCTAAAAATTTTACCTTTGGTCCAACCAAACGGTGATTTGATAATATTGGCCAATGTATCGCGCAAAGCCAAATAACGTTCGCTCTCGCCAATGTAATATTTCTTACTTAAGTTGCTAACTTCAATTATTGAGGCCATACTTTAAATTACATCGGCAAAATATCGTTCTACCGAACGAAAATATAAATACCCGATTAGAACATAAATAACCATAGAAGTACAAGAGACTGTCAATAACAACCAATCAACATTTCCAATGCCCAAAATACCAATGCGGGCCAAAGAAATTACACCAGTCATCGGATTAAGACCCAAAATCCAACGAAACTTTTCAGAAATAATGCTTATCGGATAAATCACCGGAGTGATAAAGATTAACAACTGCATGAAAAAAGGAATAACATAACGAACGTCACGATATTTTACATTCAAAGAACCCAGAAACAGCCCAATTCCTAAAGTAGAAAGAATAGTCATTATTACCAATAATGGCACAATAATAATACACCACCACGAAGGTGTGTAGCCGTAGTAAAATAACATACCAACCAAAACACCGCTGGCAATTAAAAAATCAACCAAATTGGTAAATATGGAAGAAATAGGCAAAATTATTCTAGGAAAATAAATTTTTGTAATAATTCTCTCATTACCGACAAACGAGGAGCTCACATCAGCCAAACTGCTAGAAAATAAATTCCAAAATAATAAACCAGAATATACAAAAATCGGATAAGGTACTCCATCGGAAGGAATGCCAGCAAATTTACCAAAAAAAATGGTAAACACAAGCATTGAGGCCAACGGCTGAAAAAGCGCCCACAGTGCGCCCACGGCAGTTTGTTTATACTTTACTTTGATGTCTCGCCAAGTTAAAAAATAAAAAAGATCCCGAAACAACCAGACTTCTTGCCAATCAAATTCCCACCATTTATTTTTAGGTTTTATTATTAATTCCATATACTACCAATCTTTAGTTTTTGCAATTGTTTTAATTTTTACTTTTTGATAAAGATCCGTAGCCTTTTCATCAACTACCGGAGACAGGATTTTCAATAATTCATGACCTAAAATTCGATACTGTTTACCTATTTTATTGGCCTTAATCAGACCTTTTTTCAAAAGCCTCTTCATAGTACTATCGCTGATTTTTAGTACCTCCTGCGCTTCTTGGGTGGTATAGACTGCGTTTGGCTTAATTTCGTTCATTTTTAAAAAAAATACATTTAATGTATTATACCAAAGGTGTCATTAGGTGTCAAAAGGTGTCAGCAAAACTTATCCCCATACCACTTACAAACCTCTTTTACCCCTTCTTTTAAGTCAATTTTATGTTTCCATCCCATAACATGCATTTTGGTCATATCCTGAAGTTTCTGGGGTGTCCCATCCGGTTTAGAGTGGTCCCAGACAACCTCTCCATCATAGCCGACAATCTCTTTAAATAGCTCAGCCAGCTCTTTTATGCTAAGATCTTGGCCTGTGCCCAAATTGAAAAACATGTTCCCTTCTTCATTTTGTTCCTTGGTAGGACTAAAATTCTTCATCAAAAATACACAGCCGTCAGCCATATCATCCACATGTAAAAATTCACGGCGGGCGGCACCTGTACCCCAAATTTCTACCTGCTTTAATCCTTTAGACTTGGCTTCACAAAATTTTCTGGTAAAAGCCCCAAAGACATGCGAGTTTTGTATATCGAAGTTATCATTTTCACCATATAGATTAGTAGGCATAACTGCGATAAAATTTGTCCCATACTGACGATTGTAGCTTTGACACATTTTAATACCAGCGATTTTGGCCAAGGCGTATGGCTCATTAGTTGGTTCTAACTTACCGGTGAGCAAATATTCTTCTTTCATTGGCTGAGGACAAATTCGAGGGTAGAGGCAAGAAGATCCTAAAAATAATAGTTTTTTAACACCGTTTAAGTATGAATGATGAATAATATTATTTTGAATCTGCAAATTTTCATAAATATATTGCGCTGGATAAGTATTATTGGACAATATTCCACCCACTTTGGCTGCGGCCAAAAAAACAAATTCCGGTTTTTCAGTCACGAAAAAATCAGCTACTGCTTGTTGATTTAATAAATCCAACTCCGTATGATTTTTGAGAACAAGATTATTATAACCTTCGCTATTCAATCTTTTTACCAAAGCGGACCCCACTAAGCCTCTATGGCCGGCTACATAAATTTTCGAATCTTTTTTCATTTCCATTTTTTCCATATATTTTATTCCACTAAATAATCCCTTACTTTAAACCCCCTACTTTCAAATTCATCCTCAAGCATTAATTTTACCAAACTTTTAAATTTAACTTTTGGTTCCCATCCTAAGAGCTGCTTGGCTTTGGACATATCACCAAGCAAAAGATCTACCTCTGTCGGACGGTAGTAATTTGGATCTATTTCTATCAATGTCTTGCCAGTCTTAGCATCCTTACCTTTTTCTTTTAAACCCTCGCCTTCCCAAATAATTTCAAAGCCTAATAAACGACCAGTTTCCTCTACCAACTCGCGCACGCTATGGGTTTCACCGGTGGCAATCACATAATCATCCGGTTTGTCATTCTGCAACATCAACCACATAGCTTCAACATATTCTTTAGCATAACCCCAATCACGTTTGGCGTCTAAATTACCCAAATACATTTTTTCCAGATGACCGAGTTTTATTTTGGCAAAAGCATCCGTAACTTTTTTTGTGACAAAAGTTCCACCACGGCGAGGAGATTCATGATTAAATAGAATACCATTACACGCAAACAAACCATACGCTTCACGGTAATTAACCACCAGGTGGTGAGCGAACACCTTGGCACAGCCATACGGACTGCGGGGATAAAATGGAGTTGTTTCTTTTTGCGGCACTTCCATGACTTTACCAAACATCTCAGAAGATCCAGCTTGATAAAATTTTGTACCTATCTCGCTATCTCTAATAGCGTCTAACAAACGTAGGGTGCCCAAACCGTCCACATCACCGGTAAAAACCGGCAAATCAAAACTGGTGCGCACATGACTCTGAGCACCGAGATTATAAATTTCATCCGGCTGAACTTTTTCCAAAATTCTATTTAAGTTACTACCATCACTGAGATCCCCATAATGGAGAAATAATTTACGATTCGCATCGTGCGGATCTTGATAGATATGATTAATTCTGTCAGTATTAAAACTGCTGGAACGACGAATAATTCCATGAACTTGATAGCCTTTTTCCAAAAGAAGATCAGCTAGATAGGATCCGTCTTGACCAGTAATACCAGTAATCAAAGCTTTTTTCATAATTACTAAATTAAATTTATTTCTTATTTGATTTATTGATTGGAGACAAAATAAATTGGTTTATAATCTCACGTTCCTTGTCGGAAAATTTAATACCATTTTTTTCAGCCAATTTTAAAATCTCCAGCGCCTTATCATCTTTGCCCATCATTTTATAAATATAAGCTAAACGCCAATAACTCTCGGATATTCTAGGATTATCTTCAATGGCCGATTCAACCAATTTTATAGCTTCATCTGGCTTGTTCAACTGCACTTTGACGCCTGACATAGTGTAAATAATTTGCTGTCGGCGCGGTGATTTGGACAAAGCGTCTTCCAGAGTCATTTCCGCCTTTAATAAATAGCTCGCATTATTATTTATCATTGCCTGCAATTGATACAATTGAGACAAAGAAAGCTGATTGCGAATATCTAAAGGATGCAATTGTAAATTCTTTTCCAAATTTTCTATAGTTAGATTCAAAATTTCATTTGCCTTATTTTTATCCATCTTCTGCCAATTATTTGAAACAGTATTAGCAACGGAACTGGCAATATTACTGCGGATATCATCAACATGAGGAGAATTAAAGGCCAAGGCGTCTTTTACAAGGGTTAGATCACCGCTAGCATCTGTCGATATACTGCGAATCGCCAATAAATTTTTCTGATTAGCTGTAGCGTTTTGAATATTAAAAATGAATACGACCAGAGAAGCAGTTACAGCCACTATAGATATTACACCGGCGCCAATTTTTTTCTCAGAAAAAATTTCTTTAGAAGAATTTGTATTTCCGAATATCACCGGAGATACGTTCGTCATGCTATTTATTAGCGCCAACCAAAACATCAGATATAGATAAGAAGTGGCATCTTCAAAAACCGTAATCTTATTAACAAAATGAGCAACCAAAAAGGCACCCCCTATTATCATAAAATGATAGTCGATTTTATTCTGACGATAAGCCAAAATCAAACTACAGATGGCCGCCACAAAAAACCCTACATAACTAATTAATCCAAACGCACCTTGCACAGCCAAGGTATTCATTATAATATTATGAGCATTATCAAACCAAGTTTCACCATAACCATAATCCAAAGATCTAGGATTATAGTGAGCGTTGAAAGCATAGAAATAGTTGTTTGGCCCCCAACCGACCAACCGAATAAAGGTTTTTCTTTGAAACTCTCCCAGGCTATCTGCCAGGCTATCCAACGCGGACTATTTTTAATATCTTCAAAAGAAGTATTTACTGCTCTGCCAATTGCCGGCAAACCCTGCACAAAATTGGTTTGTTTAAAATTATACAATAATGATATTGAGATTATACCAAAGACCCCAAGACCAACCAAACCATAGCGCACTTTCGGATAATTTTTTAAAACTACTATATAACTTATGACTGCAAAAACAGAAGCCGCTACAAGTCCGAGCATATCGCCGCGAGTCCCACTCCAGAATATTCCCATAAAACCAAACAATCCCGCTATTGCATAAAATATTTTCCACAAACCGTTATTTTCTTTTTTGAACAATAATAATGCCAAAAATGTCAAAAATATTCCATAACCACCAAGATAGATCGGATTACCAAGCGTACTGGAAACACGATCAGACCCTTGATTTAATAATAAATTTGGATTTTGTGTCTGCAGCCAAGCAATAAACATTACTAAAAATCCGGCCAATAAAAATATT
>JAPLWP010000024.1 GCA_026396535.1 Candidatus Magasanikiibacteriota bacterium
CCCCAAACAGTCGGCACTTTTTGTATTTTTGGTAATTTTTGGGTTGGGTGTTTATTTAATATTCGGTTCTAAAATTGCTTTAGCGGAAGGTTCTGCGGCTGGCGCTTTTGAACCGGGAATTTTTACCACTGCGGTCACTACCATGTTGTTGGCCGGTGCGACTTTGTTTATTAAGCTCGCGATTTTTTGTCTGTCGTTCATTATTGAAATTGCCGGTTACAATGGCTATCTTAATTCCACTGCCGTCCAAGTCGGCTGGGTGATGGTGCGTGATATTGCCAACATGTTTTTTGTGGTGGTGTTATTGCTCGTAGCGTTTGGTACAATTTTGGGACTTGAGCAATACGAATGGAAAAAAATGTTGGTGAAGTTTTTCTTTGCCGCAGTTTTGGTAAATTTTAGTCGCGTGATTTGTGGTCTGATGATTGATGTGGGCCAGGTGATCATGATCACTTTTGTAAATGGTATCGCGGCCACTGCGGGTGGAAATTTGATTAGTGCTTTCAATCTTACCGACATTTTGGCTCTGTCCAAAAATACCGATGCGCAAGCGATAAGTAACAACAAAGAAATTTTTGCGGCGGCTGTGGGTGCGATTACTTTTGCGGCGCTGACTCTAGGCATCATGCTTGTGTTTGTGTTTATGCTTTTGGCACGCATGCTTATGCTTTGGGTGTTGATTGTGCTTTCTCCTTTTGCTTTTGTATTTAGTGTAATTCCTCAGACAGAAAAATATGCTTCACAATGTTGGAGTGAATTTGGTAATCATATTATTGTCGGACCGGTGGTAGTTTTCTTTTTGTGGTTGTCATTTGCGGTGGTAGGTAGTGGACAAATCAATGCGGAAATTTCCAACAAAGATAATAACTCCGCTCCTCAAGCCAATATGCCTGGCGCTTCGGCTGATGGACAGGCGGCGAGTGCCGGTATTACTGCCGCGATGAGTTTTGATAAAATTGCCAACTTCGCGATTGCGATTGGTATTTTGCTTGTGGGTGCCAAGACTGCTCAGGCGCTGGGTACAGTGGGTGGCAGCTCTATGAGCAAGGCGACGGATTTTGCCAAGAAAGTAGCGACGGTGGGATCTGGTGTAGCGGCTGGTGTCTGGGCTGGTAAAACAGCGGTGAAGGGTGTGAAAGCCGGTGCTAAATTGGCTTATCAAATTTCACCTGTGTCCGATTGGGTAGAAAGAACACAAAATAATTTAAAACGTCAGGTGGAGAGTTGGAAAATTTATCGTGCGGAGGGTCCGAGTTTGAAGACGAAAGATAGAATGGAAGATGTGAAAGATGAACACGGAAATGTGGTAATAGATCAAGCCACAGGTAAAGCAATGCAGAGAGTGGTTTTGGATGAAAAAACCGGAAAGCCTAAACAAGATTTTGTAAATAAAAAAGATGCAAACGGAAAAGATATTGAAGGAGAATATGAATTTGCAGAAGACAAGAGAAGTTGGTTTCAAAAACAACGTTATAATTCTCGCGCTAAATTAATTGGTAGTCGAAAAGAACTTAAGAAAACAGAGGAACAAGCTGCTTTGCGTGAAGAATTAATTGATAAGAGAATCACCGCCGTACCAAAAGGTTTATTTTTGCTTGACATGCCTGACGGATTTGATCGTATAGAACAAGGTATGTTGGCCGCCGAAAAAGAACGTTCTGTTGCCAAAACAAAAGAATTCCAAGAGTATGGTCGTAAGGCTGTATTAGGGAATGATCGTTTTAAAGATGGTAAATTTCAGACAGGTAAAGGTACTATTGCTGAACAAGTAGTTGGTCATAATGAAAGAGCGGAAAGAAATCAGGCGAGAACAAAACAATTATTATCTGGTGAATTGGAAAAATATAGAGCCAGTGATAAGGGTACAAAAGTTGTGGCAGCCAAAGTAGAAGCCAAATTCAAAGCCGAAGTGTCTGAAGCTCAAGCTCATTTGTCTGAAGGTGGTGCAAAATTAACATTTTTAAAAGGAGATGAAGGTGTAAAATCCTTAGCAAAACAAACCGAAATTGCGGCTCGCGAAAAAGAAGAGCATGCTTTGATCGAAGCGGAAGAAAAAGGTTCTCAGGCTAGATTTGCCAAAACTCATGACGCGCAACATATTTTGGATACCCAAAAAGAAGCTGAATTAAGATCCAAAGTTTTTGGTGGTGAGGTCGCCGAGGCTGAATCTGATGCTGATATGAGAGTGAGAAGTTCTGATTTTGGCAGAGATTTAATAAGAGAAATAA
>JAPLWP010000146.1 GCA_026396535.1 Candidatus Magasanikiibacteriota bacterium
ACTTGCCCATTTACATTTCTAGCAGCACGGCCAATAGTCTGAATAAGACTGGTCTCACTGCGCAAGAAACCTTCTTTGTCGGCATCAAGTATCGCCACAAGCGACACTTCCGGCATATCCAGACCTTCACGCAAAAGATTCACACCCACAATCACATCAATCTCACCACGACGTAGCGAAGTGATAATTTCAATACGCTCTAAAGTCTCAATATCACTGTGTAAATATCTTACTTTTATTTTTTTCTTTTCCAAATACTCCGTCAGATCTTCGGCCATCTTTTTAGTCAGTGTAGTCACGAGCACACGCTCATTTATTTTTATTCTATCTTCAATACGAATAATTAAATCTTCAATCTGAGATTTTACCGCGCCCTTACCGGTGACCGGTAAAATTATAATTTCCGGATCAATCAATCCGGTCGGACGTACCACCTGCTCTACTATTTGCTCACTATTTTGAATTTCAAATTCAGTTGGTGTGGCCGACACATAAATCATCTGCTTAGTACGCGCTTCAAACTCATCGTATTTGAGAGGACGATTATCACTAGCACTAGGCAGGCGAAAACCATGTTCAATCAAAACATCTTTACGGGCCTTATCACCAAAATACATACCGCGCACTTGCGGAATAGTCACGTGGGATTCATCCACTACTGTCAGAAAATTCGGATCGCAGTGCAAAAAATAATCGAGCAGAGTAAAAGCTGGCTGTCCTGGCTGGCGTCCATCAAAGTGACGAGAATAATTTTCAATACCACTGCAATATCCCAAATTTTGAATCAGTTCCAAATCATAATTCACGCGGCGTTTCAATCTCTCGGCTTCAAGTAATTTTCCTTGCATCTCAAACTCTTTCAAACGTTCTTCCAACTCCGCTTTAATATCTTTGAAAGCTTTTTCTTTTACATCCGGACTAGCTACATAATGTTTGGCCGGAAAAAACCAAATATCTTCTTGCTCTCTTTCTACCTTTCTAGTCACCGGATCCAACCGTTCGATTCTTTCAATCCGATTGGAAATTTCAAAACGATAAATTTTTTCTTCATTCACCGGTACAATTTCAAACACCTGTCCGGTCATACGAAATAGTCCGCGTTTGAGATCACTATTGGTACGCTCGAATTGCATTTCAATTAATTTTTCCATCATCTGTCTGCGATCCAATTCATCACCCACCCGCAAATGCATCACGGTGCGTTCGTATTCTGTCGGTGAACCAAGGTTATAAATCGCCGATACCGAAGAAACAATAATTACATCTTTACGCGACAACAGTGCCTGAGTACAAGCATGTCGCAGACGATCGATCTCTTCGTTGATCATCGCTTCTTTTTCAATATAGGTATCAGTATGTGGCATATATGCCTCCGGCTGATAGTAATCATAAAAAGAAACAAAATATTCCACCGCGCTATCAGGAAATAATTCACGAAATTCATTACACAGCTGAGCAGCCAAAGTTTTATTGTGCGCAATTACCAAAGTCGGCTTTTGAGTACGCTCGATCACATTGGCGACTGTAAAAGTTTTACCCGAACCAGTAACACCAAGCAAGGTTTGTTTGGCAAACCCTTTATTTACTCCCTCCACCAACTGCTCGATCGCTTTAGGCTGATCGCCGGCTGGTTTCATCTTGGATTGTATTTTGAAATTACTCATACAGTCAATCTTTCACTTTAAACTAATACCTTCTCAACACCATACTTTCAGCCACACCCACTAGCACCAAATTAATGATCAAAGACGACCCGCCGTAGCTCACCAGCGGCAGCGTCACACCGGTCACTGGCAATAGTCCCAGATTCGCCCCAACATTAATAAACAACTGTGAAGCAAATAACACCGCGATGCCACTCACCACAATCGCCCCAAAATCATCATCGGATTTCTCAGCGAGTACTAGCAGTCGCCACAATAAAATCGCAAATAAAATAAGCATTACCGCCACACCAGCAAATCCCAATTCTTCTCCAATTACTGAAAATACAAAGTCGGTCTGCGCTTCTGGCAAAAATCTCAGCTGACTCTGCGAACCAAAACCGAGTCCTTTGCCAAAAAATTTTCCAGATCCTACCGCAATAATCGCCTGGGTAGTATTATATCCCGCACCCAGCGGATCACGCTCCGGATTTATAAAAGTCAGTACACGTTCTTTTTGATAAGGATGTAAAAGAAAAAACCACGCCACCACTGAAAATAAAATTCCAGCTCCGACAAATGAAAAAATATATAACCGACGCGCTTTCGTAAGCAACATCAGTGTAAACCAAATCGTACCAAGCAATACGGCCGAACCCAAATCCGGCTGCAACATCGTAAGCCCCATCAAAAAAAGAGCAATCACCAATGTACCAAAAAAATAAAGCGGTCGCTCAAAACGGCGACCAAAATTGGAAATAGAATATCCCAGTATCAAAATCAAAGCCGCTTTGGCCAGCTCTACCGGCTGAAAAGAAAACCCACCAAAAGCAAACCAACCACGCGTACCACGAATAGTAGTACCAAATATAAGCACCGCTGCCATCAGAAGCACTGAGAAAAAATAAAATGGCTTGGCACTCAATCGAAAAAAACTCGGCTGCATCAAGCTAGCAACAAACAACCCGCTCAATCCAATCGCTAGTGCAATTAATTGTTTACGAAAATAAGCATCAGCCGGACCACGTGACAACCCTACACTATATACAGCGGCTAATCCCAGCAAACACAAAAGCAAAGCTGAAAAAAACAACAGCCAATCAAAACTGCGTGATGAAAATTTTGATAGATTTAGCATATTACTCTGCAGGAGCAAGATACACGTCTTTATTATAGGTGTCAATCAAAGGAAAGAGCTGAACATCCGAGACTGGCAAATTTAATACAAAGTTGCGCAGATCGATATTTCGCGTTTCTCCTGCTTTAAAATCTTTGAGCATTAAGGGCATCACCGCCGACACTCCACCACCTCCATTGGTAAGAGCTACCACAAAATTTGCATCACGATAGCCATACGCCGAATCATTTTTCAAATCAAATTTTACCACATTGGCTCCAAGCCCCTCTGAAGCCGCCTGAGAAGTAAAACTAAAATTACTTACTACAAAATTCAGTCTCTCTGCCTGATAAACCGCCGGATCTTTTATCACCTGCGCGCGTAAACGTTTCCAAGCCACATTTTCCAAAACCAAATTCACATCTCCCGGATATCCACCTTTGAGACCAAAATACACTATCGGCTTAGCCTCACCGGCCAACAAGAATCCGTGCTGTACAGGAGTCTTATCCTGACCCACATTAAAATAATAATCAAAATATACAACAAAATTTTTATTAGGATTGCTCACCTGGGCTGTCAGATCAAATGAAGTACTGCCGCCTGGTAAAGAAGTCACATTCTGTACCTGCAATGGAGCAGGCGCATATTTTGGTTGAATATTCGTATAATTTGGAAAAGCGGTAAGCTGCTTTTGCAAATTCAAATCCCCCACAATTCCAAATATCAAATAATCCGCCAAAGTAATAATAGCGTATCCACCAAAAACCACAATCCAAGCAATTAAAAAACCAATTAAAATTTTATACAATAAAAGTTTATGTTTTATATACCACAAACCATGCTTAAATTCGCTACTAGAAAACTCACCGCTAGGATCTTCATATTTATTGAAGTCAGCGTGCGCAATTTTGGGCGCCACGGCCGGCACTGAGCCATTTTCGCGATCCGGATTTTGTTGATTATAAATAATCTGTTTGGTTCTCGGCACTTCAAACAATTCGCGACTGCGAAAATTAAAACTATTCGGCTTCTATATTGAAAATAATAAATTTATGTCCAAAGATCCAAAACAAGGAACGCCCGATTCTGGCTATAGCGCCAAAAATATTACCGTACTCGAAGGTCTCGAAGCCGTGCGTCGTCGCCCAGGTATGTATATTGGTAGCACCGGTCCAACTGGTCTACACCATCTCATTTGGGAAGTAGTCGACAATGCGATCGATGAAGCCATGGCCGGATATTGTGATGATATTACTATCACTCTTCTTCCAGATCACATGGTAGAAGTCCGTGATAATGGTCGCGGTATTCCGGTCGATATTCACCCAACTCAAAAAATTTCCGCTCTAGAAATCGTAATGACCATCCTCCACGCCGGTGGTAAATTTGGCGATGGTGGATATAAAATTTCTGGTGGTTTGCACGGTGTCGGTGCGTCTGTAGTAAATGCTCTCTCCACCCATGCTCGCGCTGAAGTACATCGTGATGGTGAAATCTGGGTACAAGAATATAAAATCGGCAAACCAGTCGCCAAAGTAAAAGTAATTGGTAAATGTAAAGACACCGGCACTATTATTACTTTCCGTCCAGACAACAGTATTTTTGAAACTATTGATTTTGATTGGAAAACTATCGTGGATCATTTGCGTCAGTACGCATACCTCAGCAAAGGTATCAAAATTACCATGCACGATCGCCGTTCTGTCGAAGAAAAAGATAAAGATAAAACTGCCGTCCCATATCCAAACACTAGCTACCAATTTTTCTTTGAAGGTGGTATCGCCTCTTTTGTGCGCTACCTCAATCAGCACAAAGAAATCAAACACGACAATATTTTTTATGTAGAAAAAGAAGCTGAAGATGTAAAAGTGGAAATTGCTGTGCAATATAGCGACGACTACAGCGAATCTCTTTTTGCTTTCACCAACAACATTCACAATCCAGATGGAGGTACCCATGTGCAAGGTTTCCGTACCGCTCTCACCCGATGTCTCAATACTTACGCTCGCAACAAAAGCATCCTAAAAGAAAAAGATGCCAACCTTACCGGCGAAGATGTGCGCGAAGGTCTCAACGTGGTAATCTCTATCAAATTGCGCGAACCACAATTTGAAGGTCAGACCAAATCCAAGCTCGGCAACACCGAAGCCAAGACTGCTGTGGAAACTGTGATGGGTGAAAATTTCGCTATTTATTTAGAAGAAAATCCAAAAGACGCCGAAGCAATTATCGGCAAATGTTTGCTTGCTTCTCGCGCTCGCAATGCGGCCAAAATCGCTCGCGATGCAATATTGCGCAAAGGCGCTCTAGAAGGATTCACTCTACCAGGTAAACTCGCCGACTGCTCTAGTCGTGATGCGGAATTATCCGAACTATATATAGTAGAGGGAGACTCCGCCGGCGGCTCTGCCAAACAAGGCCGTGATCGTGAATATCAGGCCATCTTGCCACTACGCGGTAAAGTGCTCAATGTCGAGCGCGCCCGTATTGATAAAATTCTCGCCAACAATGAATTGAAATCTCTGATCATCGCTCTGGGCACCAACATTGGTGAACAATTCGATATCACCAAGCTTCGTTACCACCGGGTCATTCTCATGACCGATGCCGATGTCGATGGTGCTCATATCCGCACATTGCTTCTCACATTTTTCTACCGCCATTTCAATCAGCTCATCACTGGCGGTCATATCTATATCGCCCAACCACCACTATATAGCGTGAAGGTTGGCAAAGATATTCGCTACGCTTTTGACGAAGTCGAACGCGATAAAATCATCGCCGAAGTCAGCAGTCAAAAAGCGGAAAAAGCTGAAGCTAAAGAAAAAAAGAAAAAAGAACAAGAACCAGTGGTAGAAGAATCTACTGAAAA
>JAPLWP010000007.1 GCA_026396535.1 Candidatus Magasanikiibacteriota bacterium
AATACATTTTGATGGTATCCCGTCTTGTGCGCCATAAAGGTGCACACTATTTGCTGGAAGCTTGGCAGATTGCCCGTCAGCAATATCCACATTTACTAAAAGATCATAAATTGGTAATTGTGGGCGGTAGTACTTTTACAGATAGTTATGTAAAAGAATTACGCCACATTGCACGCGGCGATAAAAGCATTGTGTTTACCAACTGGCAAAATGGCCAAGTATTAGAAGAGATGTACAAAAATTGCACTCTCTATGTGAACCCATCTGAAAATGAAGGTTTGCCAATCTCGGTACTTCAAGCTATGGCTTATAGTAAACCAGTATTGCTATCCAACATTCCAGAACATTTGGAATTGATCGACAACCCAAAATTTTTCTTTCTTAATGCCAGCATCACTTCTTTGGCTGACAAGATTGTACAACTGATGAAGGATAAAGATGCGATGGATTAACAAGGTGAAATCAATAAAGCCCTCACAGTCAAAAAATACGATTGGAAAAAAATAAGTCGCCAGACTTTGACAGTGTATTCCGCCGGTGAAAATAAAATTAAAAAAGCGCAATACAAAATTGTGCAAGCCTAAACTACACTACTACACAATGTGTAGTTTTTGCTATAAAATATATTTTTGAATGTCGCCTTTATTTTTTAAATAGAGGTGATTTAAAAAGTAGATTGAATTGTTGTTTTAAAATAAAATATTGCTTTCAGATTGTGCGAGTGATATAAACGCTTGAAAATAAAAACTCTCGAGTCGTTCGCTCGAGAGTTTTTTAAAAAATTATTTTGTCGCTATTGCCACCAGATTACGCCCCGTCTTACCAGTAAATTTTACATTACTATCGTAAGATATTTTAATATTTTTGAATCCGGCTCTTTTTAAAAGTGATTTTAATTCCTCCTGACTAAAATGGTGATAATATCTTTTTACTATCAGCTCCCCTTTTCCATTTTTCCATGGAATAATAAAATCATTCTCATTCATTTTCTCCCAATCTTTTTTTAATTTACTTTGCGCCCAATCAGATTCAAAATTCCACACTGTCAAAATTATTTTTCCTTTTGGTTTTAATTCTTGATAAATTTTCTGGAGTATTTCCAGGCGAGTAGCGTCGTCGGGCAGATGATGAAACGAAGCAATCAAGAATGCCAGATCAAAAAAATCTTTGTCGAAAATTTTTGGGCGAGTAGCGGTAGAAAAAAACTTTAATTGGCCAGATTTAATCTTATCACCCCATTGCTTCTTGGCCTCATTGAGCAACCCAATACTTTGATCCAACCCAAAATAGTTTACCTTTTTATCTTCAAATAAATAAACAAGACGACCATTACCACAGCCCCAATCCAGGATATTTTGACCATTTTTTACCATTTTTTTAAAGGGCTTTAGGTCGTCACCGAGCTTATAGCGGGTAGCGGCATAGAGCGGGGCGATAAGGTTGTAATCTTCCCGGGTTTTGTGTATAATGGCCTTTGAATCCATATGGAAAAAATCAAGAGTATTGAAGAAAAAATTATTCGGGAGTGTTATAAAAAACCTCCTAAAAAGCCAGACGATATCAATGTGATCAAGCGTCGGATTTTGCGCGCCCATTTTGGCGGCGGCACACCCCCTACTTCCACACAATTGCTTAAAGCATATCATAAATTGGTCAAGGATAACAAGCTCAAACCCAACCTGCCTCTAGAAAATGTGCTCCAGCGCCGTGCCGTGCGTACGATGTCGGGCGTGACTATTGTCACTGCTCTGACCAAGCCGTATCCATGTCCGGGTCTGTGCACCTATTGTCCGACCGAAGCCCGTATGCCCAAGAGTTATATTTCCGACGAGCCAGCCGCGGCGCGTGCTTTGGCTTTGGAATTTGATCCTTATGAACAGACTTGGCGTCGCCTCGAGGCACTGCGCAAAAATGGCCATCCGATTGATAAAGTGGAATTGATCATTAAAGGTGGTACTTGGAACTCTTATCCGATTACTTATCAATACTGGTTTATCGCTCGCTGTTTTGAAGCGTGCAATCGCGTGCGCGTGAGTAAAGTTTCCGAAAAAATGACTCTGGATGAATTACGCGCGGCCATGGTAAAAATTCAAAATAAAAATGAAACGGCCAAACATCGTATTATTGGTCTGACTTTAGAAACTCGTCCAGATTTTATTACCCACAAAACAATTCTCGCGATGCGTGAAATGGGTACTACTCGTATTGAAATCGGCGTTCAACATATCGATGAAAAAATAATGAAGATGACCAAACGTGGTCATGGACTGAAAGAAACTGTGGATGCCAGTCGTCTTTTGCGTCAATATGGTTTTAAGGTAGATTATCATTTAATGCCTCAACTACCATTTAGCACTCCGGCCAAAGATCTCAAAATGTTACGCCAAATTTTTACGGACAATCGTTTGCGTCCGGATATGATTAAAATTTATCCATGTACGGTGGTGAAAAATTCTGAGTTATATGAATGGGTAAAAACCGGACAATTCAAACCTTACGCCGACAAACACCTTTTAAGAATTTTAAAAGAATTTAAAGCCGATGTCCCCCGCTATCTACGCATCTCGCGTCTGATTCGCGATATCCCATCTCATCATATCGTGGCCGGAAACATTGTCACCAATTTACGCCAAGTAATTCAGGCAGAAATGAAAGCCGAAGGAAAGACTTGTCGCTGTTTGCGCTGTCGCGAAGTGGGACACCAAACCGAGATTGACTGGAAAAAAGAAAAAATAAAAAAATTCGTAGACCAATATGAAACCAGTGGCGGCCAAGAATATTTTATGAGTTTTGAAAATGAAACCCGTGATGCGGTGTTGGCTTTCTGTCGTTTCCGTATTGATCCTTCCGGCATCTATCCGGCCTTTGTGCGTGAGCTCCATGTATACGGACAATCCGTAGAAATTGCTGGTCACAAAAAAGGCGCTTCACAACACACTGGCTTTGGCAAAGAATTGGTAAAAACCGCGATGGAAATTTGTAAACAAAATAAAATACCGCGCTTGGCGGTAATTTCTGGCGTAGGTGTGCGTGATTACTATCGCAAACTAGGTGCCAAATTGGATGGCAACTATATGGTGTTTGATGTTAAATAAAAAATTCTCGCGCTGATCTGATCAAAGCAATATTATTCGCGCCGGCTTTAAATAGCTCTGGCGCGTTTTCTTTATTAATCCCGCCAATCGCTACCCATGGAATAAAAATTTCTTTTTTTATTTTCTTGATCGCTTCTACTCCGACCGGGGTGCGATCTTTTTTTATTGGGGTTGGGAAAATTGGACCGATGCTGACATAGTCTGCGCCCTCAGCCACCGACGCTTTCATCTGATCCAAATTATTATTGGACTTACCAATAATTTTACTGCTGCCTAAAATTTTTCTCGCTTGCAGTAGCGGCATATCAGCCTGACCAATATGAATACCGGCTACAGGTAATTTCGCTGCCACTTCCGCACAATCATCGATTATCAAAATTATCGGTGTGTAATCAAACGCTGTTTTATCTTTTTTATCTATATAGTCACAAAGAAATTTTGCTTGATTATAAATTTCATTTTTGTCACCGGATTTATTTCGCAGCTGCACCACCTTGGCGCCATGATCCATAAGCCAGACCAATTCATCTGTACTGTCACTCACCGGGTACACTGTCCCCGCTTCAAAATATAATTGCAACCAATAATGCGGAGTCGAGGACAAAACTTCAAACTCTAGGCGATATACATCATGGCGTAATTTTTGAAAATATCCATGATGATGCGGGAGATAAATTTTGGAATATTCTTCGAGCACTCGCAGAGCTTCTTCCAGACGAGAAAAGTTGGCTTTCATCAGGCCCCAGAAATTGCGTCTAGCGGCCAGGTTATTCTCTTCACTAGCTTGCCCCAGATCCTGTCCAAAATCGCGTCCAGTCAATCTAGTAGCCGAACCAAGCAAATGCTCCAACT
>JAPLWP010000041.1 GCA_026396535.1 Candidatus Magasanikiibacteriota bacterium
AAAAAATAAAGTAAACGAAATCATGGTAGATGCCAAATGCCAAACCAATATTCCTGGTATTTTGGCGGCTGGAGACGTCACTGATGTGGCTTATAAACAGATCGGCATCTCTACCGGACAAGGCATTACTTCCGCCCTAGCCGCAATTGAATATATTAATAGATGGAACTAATTTTTTTATATGGCTCGAGAAATCCAGGCACCCAATGCCCAAGAAAATGTGGAAAATTTAAAGATGGCTCTAAAAGGCGAAGAGATGGATGCCGGCCATATTAAAGTAAATTTAGATTTACTAAACCAAGAGATCGCTAATGTAGGCGGTGATATTACTAGATTAGGATTAAAATTAGATGATTTAAAATACCTCGACCAAAAACTTACGTCCAAAGCCGGAAATTTTGGTGTTGAATTCCCAGTACAACAAGTAGAAAGTTTACAGAGTATTATTGAACAAGCCGAATCTCAAGAAACCCAAAAACCTCAAGAAGCAGAAGACACTCTATCCGGTGGTGAACTAAGTCCAGAATTAAATCTAAAAAGTGAAATTGCCAAAATTGATGATACTGTCCAATCATTTGAACATTGGTTGGAAATTTTTAATGGCATGCTCAATAATGGCGGATCAGTGTGGCAACAAGTGGACCGTGGCCTTACTCGCAATTTAGAACAACTAAATAAACTAAAAGGCTCTGAACTAGTCGCCAAAGGTAAAATTCCTGAAAAAACCGAAGATAAATTAATAGAAGCCTTAAATCGTGTACGCCAACTAAAAAACAGACACGACCGATTGCAACAGCCGCCTGCCTATTCTCAAGCCGCTTAAATTTATTTTTTAAATAATTTTATTATATGAATTTTCTTTTTAAAATGTTTCCGGGCTTGCCGATGGACCCCACTGTGATCATGATGAATATGATCGCTATGGCTGGTGCCACTTTACATATTTACGGAGGAGATTTGGTAGTAGACACTCATGTCAAAATTGATGATGCCTCTATCGAATGCAGCCTAGACGGCCATAATTGCAAACTCTGCTTGGATTATGCGGCCAAAGTGCCAGTCACCGACAGTTTTCAAACCGTAGGTGGTAATGCTGCTAATTTTGCGATGGGTACTAGCCGATTAGGTTTGAACAGCACTATTATCAGCACTATTGGCGATGATTCCAATGGCAAAATTATTATTAGTGAATTGAAGAAAAATAAAGTAAATACCGCCGGAGTCATTCGAGATAAAAAATCCAAAACTCGCTACTCTGTTGTTTTAAATTTCCAAGGTGAACGCACTATTTTATCCTACCACAACAAAAAAAATTATCAGTGGCCAAAAAAGATGCCAAAATCTGATTGGATATACTATACCAGTCTCAGCGACGGTTTCGCTCCTCTACAAAAAAATCTAGTAAAATTTTTAAAACAAAATAAAGAAGTAAAATTGGCTTTCAACCCTGGATCTTTCCAATTAAAATATAATATTAATCTCTGCAAAGAAATATTACCTTTGGTGGATCTGCTTATAGTAAATTTGGAAGAAGCTAAAATAATAAGCGGTGTAAACCTTAATCAATCCGCTAAAACTTTGGTCGAAGCCTTACTTGGCATGGGTGTAAAAGAAGTAGTAATTACCGATGGCGCACGCGGCGCCTTTGCCGGAAACGCTGACGGTCTATGGGAAATGGCTCCATACGATGTACCAATAGTTTCCAAAACAGGAGCAGGTGATTCTTTCTCCGCCGGATTTATGTCCGCCAAAATTCTAGGCCACGACACCTCCACCTGTCTCATCTGGGGTACAGCCAACAGTTGCTCAGTACTCGGCCACTTCGGTGTAGAAGAAGGCCAGCTCGATCAAAAAGGAATCAAAAAAATGATCGAAAAATACAAAGCTGTACAACCAGTCAGATTATAAAAACAAAAATACCAGCTATAATTACCATTTGAGCGGGTTATGAGCCGAGGCTCATCCTTTGGCCCTCGCGGGCCAAAAAAGCGAAAAGGTAATTATAGCTGGTATTTTTGTTTTTATAATCCCGCAGTTTTAATCTTCACCCATTTATTAATACTTAAATGCCAATCCGCGGTGTCACATGTCTGCAGCAGATCCCACAGCTCCTTAGCAGAATTGGTATATAATTTTTCATCACGAATCATCTGTCTAAATTTCTGCCATTTCTTTGGCAATTGCGATCCTCGCTCTTCAAATTCTTTTAGCTCCAAGTCCACATCCAAATTATCCGCATCTTTCACAATCTTAGCCTCTATCGAATCACGGTCTTCGTATTTGCAGAAAGTTTTATAAAAATCTTCTACCACCGTACCTTCAAATATTTCTTTACAGGCCACTTCCTCATCGCCTTTGGCATAAACCTTTTGTACATAACTCAAATCCGACACTCTGGTTTCTGGCAGATCATGCACCAATGCCATTTTCATTATCTTCTCTTCATCTTTCACCCCTTCAGCCTTGGCCAAAATAAGAGCAATCCAAATGACACGATATGAATGTTCAAGCACCGTAAAACAATCCATACCCAAATGCTGTCTCCAACCACGCTGGATATTATGCATGGATCCCATTTCAAATAGCAATTCAATATCTTTTTTAGAAATAGCCATATTATTCTTGAGAGTAAACTCCTGCGGAGTTTGCAATTCCGTCAGGTTTCATAATA
>JAPLWP010000049.1 GCA_026396535.1 Candidatus Magasanikiibacteriota bacterium
GTGTTATCCGTACTGGGAAGTGTGAGTGGGGCAGTGGCTTTGATCTATCAGATGTCAGCGCTGGCTTTGGCTATCGGTATTTTTATTACAGGATTATTTTTTGGTTATTTGAAATTGCACAGCACTACGGAAATTGATATCTTGGCAGAATTTGAAGATCAAAATAAAAAGGTGGTAGAAGAATTGCCGACAAGCAAAGCAGGAGTGATGCTGTATCTTGCCATTGTAGCTTATGCTTTTTATTTGTTGTATCAAAGTAAAAGCGCTGCAATTTTGTCTACTCCTTGGCAGACTATCTCACCACAATTTATTTTAGTATTTTTTATAGCTACGCTGATATTAGGTCTGTTAACTTTTTCTCGTTTAAAAGCCGGTACTATTTTATTTTTGCTTTTTATTCATTCGCTTTTATTGCACACTTATTTGCCATTGAGTCACGAATTATTTTATGGCGCTGATGGTTGGCGTCATTTGGCTACGCAGGCTAGCTGGTGGCAGCAGGGTACTATTATTTCTCCATCGCTTAGTACTGTGCCAGTAGGTTTTTGGCAGAGGCTAGATCTTGGGTCTTTGGCGTATGCTCAATTTAATGCGATTTCACTTTTATTTCAAAAATTGTGTCAGGTAGATCCGATTCTTTTTATAAAATATTTCTTACCGGTAGTATGGTCCATAGTTTTGCCAATTATTTTATTTGAGTTGGTTCGGGCCTATGATTTGAAAAAAAGGACTGCTTTATTTTTGGTCTGGTTTGCTGCTTGGCCATTTGCATTGCAGGTGAGTGGTAGTTTTAGTTTGCCGATAAATCTAGGGATATTATTTTGGCTATTGAGTCTGTGGCTCATGATTAAAAATAATAAAAAGCCGACCGACAGTGGCCGAGTGTTTTTAATTATTTTGGGTATTTTATTTATTTTTACTCATACAGTATTTTTTGTTCTGTATTGGACGGCTTTTGTTTTAATAAATTTATTAAAAATTAATTTTTCCAAAGTTAGTTTATTGCTCATCGGAATCGCTGTGGCGGCGGTGATGCCAGCGATAGAGCTGGTATCAAATTTTTCCAATCTTAATCACGGTATCAATTGGTGGGCGCAAATAAAAACACTATTGGGTAGCTTCAGTGGTTGGTATTTGGCTTTTGGCTTGCGTGCTAGAAATGTGGGAGTAGGGAATATATTTTTCAATCAGCCGTCGCTCGATTCCTTTATTCCAAATTTATTTACGGTGTGGCGGGGGTGGATAGTAGTAATGATGATTATTTTTTTGGTAGTTTGGCTTTTGGGTATTAGAAAAATGCTGCAAGCCAATAGCAGATTAAATAATTTTTGGGTAATTTTTTCTATCGGTGTTTTGACTAGTTATGTTGTGTCACGTTATTTTTTGAGCGGGGACAATATCTTTGCGCGCCGCCTCGATGCTACTTTGGCAGTGTTGATTATTTTGCCGGTAGTTTATTTAGGTCATGAATTTTTAAAAAATAAAGTTGTAATTTTTTTAACAGTATTTATTTTTTCCGCTGCGATTGCAGCTTCGTATACTCTAGGTCCTGATACGCGTGTAGTATCAGGCGCTGAATATGATGCTATGCAATATATCTGGAATAGGGAAGCGGGTAATAAAAAAATATGTGTATTGGCTGACACCTATCCTTTATTGGCTCTAGAGCAGATTTCCGCGCGCCGGGTAGTAGGTGGGGGCTTTCCGATAAATTCTTCTTTTGCCCAACCAGAGAGAATAAATTTATTAAATGTTTCATACGCCAATCCATCCTTGGCAGTCAGTCAGGCCAAAGGCTGGGCAGGTACAGAAAATTGTTATTTGGTAGGAGATTATCAAACTCTATGGCCATCTAAACAATTTGGAAATATTAAAGTATATAATTTTTAAACATATGAATTGTATTTTTTGTAAAATTATAAATAAAGAAGTCCCAAATTATACAGTGTATGAAGATGAAAATGTTTTGGCATTTTTGGATATTTTTCCGGTAGCCAAGGGTCACACTGTGGTGATACCAAAAAAACATTTTGAAACTCCTTTGGAAATGAGCACTGAAGAATTCAAGAATTTTTCAGCTGGAGTACATATTGCTTTGCAAAGAGTAGAAACCATTTTAAGTCCGGGTGGATTTAATGTTGGCTGGAATCAAAAAGAAGCCGGCGGTCAGGCGGTGCCACATTTACATGTGCATATTATTCCACGCTACGAAGGAGACGGCGGTGGCAACATGCATTCCATTGTCAAAAATCCAGGCGACAAAACTCCTGCCGAACTATTCGAACTATTTAAAAAATAATTATGTCAAAAAAGTTTCAAAAAATTTCCGAGGAAGTGATTCATCAAAATCCGCACTGGGCTTATAAATGTGATAATATTTTAGTGGATGACAAAGAATCAAAATATTTTTATGTAGATATTGTTGGTAACACTGTGATTGTTCCGGTGTTGGATGATGGTCGAATTGTGTTGGTCCGTCAGTATCGTTATCTGCGCGATCGTTATAGTGTGGAATTCCCTGGAGGGAAAATCGAAGCCGATGAAACTCCGGCACAATCGGCAATTAGAGAATTGAAAGAAGAAACTGGTTTTGAATCCAGTAATTTTTCCAAATTAGGAGAATTTGAACCGGATAGCGGAGTTTGTCGGGACCTTTGTCATGTTTTTCTGGCCAATGAGATCGGCGGTGCTGGCGCTCAACAGCTAGAAGATAATGAAGATATAGAAATTTTATTACGCCGTCCGGAAGAAATAAATGAAATGATAAAAAGAGGAGAAATTTGGCAAGGTCACGCTTTGGCTGCTTGGAGTTTGGTGCGAGATTTTATCGGCAAAAGATCTTAATCCCTTACCATTTTTTTCTAAAAATGCTATAATATATTCATGAGTGATTCATCATTAGGTCCAGATCAAGACGCCGCCAATAATCCATTGGGCAATCCCGATGTGAATTTTTTTGGTTTGGCCAATTATCGCAATCAAAACCGAAAATTTGGTATCAAGCTAGATGACCGTCGCCGCCACATGTATGTAGTGGGCAAAACCGGTATGGGCAAGACGACTCTACTTGAAAACATGGTGCTCAATGATATCTATGCCGGGCATGGACTAGGCTATGTAGATCCTCACGGTGATACCGCTGAAAAAATTCTCAATTATATCCCTGCCAACCGCATTAATGATGTGGTGTATTTTAATCCGGCAGATCTGGATTTTCCAATCGGGTTTAATATTTTAGAAACTATTCGTCCGGAACAAAAACATTTGGTGGCTTCTGGTTTGATGGGTGTGTTTAAAAAGATTTGGCCAGATGTGTGGAGTTCGCGCATGGAATACATTTTGAATAATACAATTTTGGCGCTTTTGGATTTTCCCGGTACGACATTACTTGGTATCAATCGTTTGCTCGCTGATGCAGACTATCGTCGTCGTGTTGTAAATAACACCAAAGATCCAGTGATCAAAGCTTTTTGGCAAACTGAATTTGCGGCCTATAATGATAAATACAAGCAAGAAGCAGTCGCACCTATCCAAAATAAAATTGGTCAGTTTTTGTCGGCCTCAGTTATTCGTAATATTGTGGCACAAGTAAAATCTAAAATT
>JAPLWP010000066.1 GCA_026396535.1 Candidatus Magasanikiibacteriota bacterium
GTGGTACTTTGGCATTGCTTGGTACTGGCGCTGGACGTTTTCGTTTGGTACAGACTGAATGTCATTGCGCAAAATGCAAAGCAATGTGCGCTGATGATAAATGTGCTCCAAAAGCAGCAATGTCACCAATGGATGTGAAGCCAATGGGTGGATGCTGTGGTAGCGGTGCTTGTGGAGATAAAAAATAATTATTAGATTTAAAAAAACACCGGTAATGCCGGTGTTTTTAGTTTTCTATTTTTTCCTGCAATGCTAGCCACTCTTCTTCTTTAATTTTTATTTCCTTGTCGAGGTCACCGAGGTGGCGATAGTCGGCTAGTTGAAATTTGGTTGGGTCTTTGGCTTGTTTGCGCAGGAGTTTGGTTTTTACTTTTTCCATCTCGCAGATGTCTTCTTCAATTTTTTGGAGTTTCTTTTTTTCAGCTTTTATTTCTTCGTAGCGTTGTTTCTTTTCTTCGTCGGTTCTTTCTGGTTTGATTAATATTTCTTCTTTTTCCGGTTCGATGGATTGTTCTAGATTGTAGATGTACTCTTCATAATTACCTGGATAGCGACGGACCTCACCATTTTTTACTTCGATAATCATGGTGGCGACGGAGTTTACAAAAGTGCGGTTGTGGCTGATAAATAATACGGTGCCATTGAATTCCTCTAGGGCCAAACCGAGCGCTTCCACGGTTTCAAAATCTAGGTGGTTGGTTGGTTCGTCCAGTAGCAATACTTTGCTTTTGGAAAGTAAGATGCTAGCCAGGCAGAGACGAGCTTTTTCACCACCGCTAAGCATAGAAATATATTTTTCTAGGTCACTGTCGCGGAATAAAAAATTGCCGGCCATTTTTAATATTTCCTCATCGTTGATGTCGCTGGGAGCGTTTGAGCGTAAATGTGTCCAAACTTTATCTTCTGGATTGAGTGCATTTGGTACATGCTGGGCATAATACGCGAAGGTAGTATCTACGGCCCATTTAAATTTTCCGCCAATAGATTTGAGCTCTCCGGCTAGGGTTTTTAGAAATGTCGTTTTACCTTGTCCGTTGTCGCCGAGTATGGCAACGTGTTCACCGCGGTCAATATCCAGAGTAATATTTTCAGCAATAGTTTTTTCTGGGTAGCCAATTTCTAATTTCTCGCTTCTAAAAAGCAAACCTTTTTTTGTTTCTACGTTTGGAATCTTTATTTTTACAGTGGAGAGCGGGCTTTGAATATCCAATTTTTTTAGTTTTTCAATAGCTTTTAATTTGCTTTGAGCCTGTGAAGCTTTGCTGGCTTTGTAACGGAATTTATCGACAAAGTTTTGCAGATGTCTTTGCTCACGTTCAATTTTTTTATTATATAGTTTTGCAAAAGCAAGACGTTCTTCTTTGTATTCTAGGTATTCATCGATAGGGCGAGGGAATAAAGTGAGAGCTCCTTGTTCGACTTCAAGTGTCTGATCACAAGTGCGTTTGAGAAATTCACGATCATGAGAAATGATAAGAAAAGAATCGCTGTAATCGCGTAAGAATTTTTCGAGCAATAACTGGGTGTGCACATCCAGATAGTTGGTCGGCTCATCCAACAAAAAAAGATTTGGCTCTTTGAGCAACATTGAAGATAAGCGAATGCGCATTTGGTATCCACCAGATAGGGAAGATAGTTTCGCATTAAGCAATTCATTTTTTATTTCAAATTTTCCTGCCACTTTGGCACACTGCCAATTTTCTTTTTCGGTGGTGCGTTCCAAAAATTCCAGAACAGTTTCGTCAGGATTAATTACTTGGTGCTGTTCTAAATACCCCAAGCGAGTAACTGGTTGAATAGCGATGATGCCGGAGTCTTCTTTTTCTTGGCCAACAATTATGCGAAATAGGGTAGACTTGCCAGCGCCATTGCGACCGATCACGCCGATTTTTTGTTTACTATGGATCGCTAAATCAGCATGTTTGAAAAGTGCTTGTTGGTGGTAGGCTTTGTTGAGTTTTTCAATTGTTAGCAGAGTGGCCATAGTGCTGACAGAGTATCAAAAATATAGGGTTTTGTAAACTGTTTTTATTGACTTTTTTGGCTAAATATAGGATAATGACCCAATATTTATATGATAAAAGGATTTTGGGGAAAATTAAAAAAACCAATCATGGTCCTGGCTCCAATGGCCAATGTGACGGACTGTGCTTTTCGTCGTATCATTGCCAAGCACGGCAAACCAGATGTAATTTGGACCGAATTTGTGGCTTGTGATGGTCTGATGTCACGCGGTCGTGAGCATCTAATGATTGATTTGAAATATGATGAAAGCGAACGTCCAATTGTGGCGCAGATTTTTGGTAGCAAGCCAGAGAATTTTTTTAAGACTGCCCAGCTGATAAAAGAACTTGGCTTTGATGGTATTGATATCAATATGGGCTGTCCCGATAGAAATGTAGAAAAACAAGGAGCGGGGGCATGTATGATAAAAAATCCTGACTTGGCTAAAGAAGTAATCTTGGCTACTATGGCCGGAGCGCCAGATTTACCGGTGTCGGTAAAAACTAGAATTGGTTATAATAAAAATATGTTAGCAGAATGGTTGCCGGCGTTGCTTTCTACCAATTTGGCCGCGATTACGGTGCATGCCCGTACCCGCAAAGAGATGTCGCTTGTGCCGGCCAGATGGGAACATGTAAAAGAAGCGGTACAAATTCGCGATGCTATTCAGACCGGTGAAGATAAGACTCTGATCTTGGGAAATGGTGACGTCAAAAATCTTACTGAAGCTTATCAAAGAGTAGAAGAAACCGGTTGTGATGGTGTGATGATTGGACGCGGTATTTTTGGTAATCCGTGGTTGTTTAATAAAGATATGATCGGCCAAGAAATTCCAACTCCGCAAAAATTAAAAGTAATGGTAGAGCATACAAAATTATTTGAAGAATTACTAGGCGAACACAAAGGATTTGAATTGATGAAAAAACATTATAAAGCTTATGTGAATGGCTTTGATAATGCCAAAGAGCTTCGTATTGAATTAATGGAAAAAGCGGAAAATGCGACAGTGGTAGAAAATATTATAAACGATTTTCTTGCTAAAAATTTTTAGAGTTGTTATACTTATTTTATATTAAAATTAGCTAATACATATGTTGGATAAACTACGCGGCATGTTTAATAAGGGAGAAGAGGCTAGAAGAATGGCGCTAAAGCCGGATGAAAAAGATGAAGTAAGAACTATAAAAAATCCTAACCTTGAAACTTGGATGAAAGAGACAGGAGAAGAAGGTGAAATGCATGGCACTACCCAGGAGTTTATAGCCGCTGATTTTCATGAAAAACCAACTTCTAAATTGGAAATAATCCAAGGTGGAAAAACTGAAGAAGAAGTGATGGTAGAGCCGGTAGTAGAAAAAGCAGACCAAAGACAAGTGGAATTAGATCAAATGGTGGCGCAAGCACAGGCACAATTGCATGCTGCTAAAGAGGAATTAAAAAGAGCACAGGCAGAAAAGGCTGCCTATGAGGGCGCCAAGGAAAAGGTGCGAGAAGCTGCCTAAGTGAATTGTTAATTTAAATAGGTTTGTGGTATAATGGGCTCTGTAATAGGAGCTCATTATTTTTTTAATTTAATTATGTTTTTTTTGATAAACAGGTTTAAATTGTTTATTTTTTTATTTCTATTTTTTGCTATTTTATTCTCGTGTGGAGAAGCAAAAGCTGCCTCATATAATGCCAACGCTGTCTTGGGGCAGACTGACTATACACATGGAGATGCCAATCAGCCAAATTTAACTACGGGCCTGAACTATCCTCAAGGAAATGTCGTGGACACTGTCCATCATCGTCTTTTTGTGAGCGATACTAATAACAATAGAGTTTTAGTATTTTTATTAAATAGTAGTAATAATGTTATTAGTGAGACTCCTACATATGTGATAGGTCAACCTAACTTAAGTACTGTGTCTGGCGCCACTACTCAAAATAAACTTAGTTCTCCTCTAGGACTGTCTTATAGTGCTGCTAGTAATACTCTGTTTGTTTCGGACTATGGCAATACTCGTATTATGGTTTTTGATGTAAGTACGAGTAGTATTGCCAATGGTATGAATGCGATAGCAGTAATTGGTCAAACCAATTTTGATAGCTATGATTCGTACAGTTATGTTCCTAGTGAATATAGTATTGGAAGTCCGTCTAGTGTGGAATATGATTCTGTTAGCAATACATTGTATGTAATGGACATGGGATGGAATCGTATAACCGTCTATGACATAAATAATTTATTAACTACTAGCACCCCAGCTAGTGCTGTGATTGGTCAGTCTAGTTTTACTATTACTGGAGCGTCCGCTGGTCAAACTCGTTTGTCTAGTCCTAGTAGCGCTTCTTTTAATTCTGTAAGCAACACTTTATATGTGACTGATAAAAATAATCATCGTGTTCTTGTTTTTGATTTAAATAATTTGCTCACCACCAGCACTCCGGCCAGCGCAGTGATTGGCCAAGCAAACTACACTGATAATAGTAGCGGTGTCAGTCAAACTACTTTAAATACTCCTCAAGGTTCCGCCTATAATGCTGTGAGTAATACCTTGTATGTCGCCGATAGTGGTAATAGTCGTGTTTTAATTTATAATCTTAATTCTCTGCTAGCTACCAGTACGCCCGCCAGTGCAGTGATTGGAGAGCCGAATTTTGACACTGGCTCCGGAGGTTTAGCTCAGAATCTTTTATATGTACCAACCGGCTTGTCTTATAATTCTACCAGTAATACTTTGTTTATAAATGATTATGGCAATAATCGGGTAGTAGTTTTTGATGGCAGTGGTAACGTGGCTAGTGCGCAAGGAATTTTAGGACAGCCTAATTATGTAAATAGTGCAGTAAATAGAGCAAATGCCACTAATGTGGATATGAATCAGGTAAGTTTTACGGCTATTGATTCGGTACATCACCGTCTTTTTGTGAGTGATTCAGCTAATAATCGTGTTTTAGTTTTTCTATTAGATTCTGATAATAATGTTACCACGAATGAAGCTTCGTATGTAATTGGTCAAGAAAATTTTGTTAGTAGTGGGTACGCAGTTAGTCAGGGTGGTCTGCAAAATCCCGGTGGATTAATTTATAATAGTGCAAGCAATACTTTATTTGTGGCTGATTATAACAATAGTCGTGTTATGGTTTTTGATGTAAGTACGA
>JAPLWP010000131.1 GCA_026396535.1 Candidatus Magasanikiibacteriota bacterium
TAACGTCTGGCAATCCCATACAAGTGGTAGGTGGAAATCGGTTCTTTTCCGTGTTTGGTCGCCCAATTCAACACCTCTTCGTCTGATACGTCTGAGCTGAACTTGAACAATTTGACAAACGCAAATCCGGGCAAGCTGAGCTCATTCACACCAAACATCTCGATGAGTTCTCGGTCATAGTGAATTCTCTTCTTCTGACCTGGAGTGTTTTCAACATTGTCAAACGGATCGAGGATAATTCTACCCACGAACGTTGCGACCAAAGACTGAGACACTACCTTTCCCTCATCCGACCTCTTGCGCTGATCACGCATAGCGATCCTGTACAACTGATATCTTCTAATCCGTGCCATGTACCCTCCATTTTTACTGTCGGAAAGAGAAAAAAGTTTGTTGTGGGGAAAGACTATCAGGAAAAATAAAATTGGTCAATTGTTTAATACAAAACAAAAACCGCCTGCTTAATCTCTAATAAAAAAACACCACAATTAAGTGGTGTTTTTTGGAACATGGACATATAGTCCATGTAAGCGTGACCCAGCGGAGAGAGAGGGAGTCGAACCCTCGATACCTTTCGGTATACATGCTTTCCAAGCATGCGCCATCGGCCACTAGGCGACCTCTCCAGTAGAAATTGAATTGTGCTTAATTTTATCAAACAAAAGAGAAAAAGTCAATCCTAAGAAAATCACTATCATCCCCCATTGCGCTGGAGTAAGGTGATAATACCTCATATCCGACTGTGCCAAATCCGAAGCACGTAGAAAATCCAACCCAAAACGAGCCGCGGCATATATCATGAAAGAAATTTTGGATACTAGTCCGTAGCGAATTTTTACTAATTTTTTAAATGATAAAAGGCAGACTACAAAAATAAACAAAGCTAAAATAGAATCAAGCAATCCCAAATCAAAACGAGCGCCATCTGGAAATTTCACAGCCAGCAGAGAGTGCGACAATGTACCGAGATGATCATGAATAAGAAAACAGCCAATACGCCCTATCGCCCATCCGATCCATAGACCCATCGCCATCACATCAAAATAAGGTAAAAGTTCATTGAGAGAAAACTTTTTTATTTTGGCAAAAATATAAATTGCTAAAGCCGCGCCTACAAAGCCACCAATAGACGAAGCGCCGCCCTGCCAAAAATATACGACTTCGGATGGATGCAAGATATAGTAATCCGGCGCATAAAAAACTACATGAAAAACGCGCGCCATGATAAATCCACCAATGATGCTCCAGACTGCCAAATCCAAAATCACTTGCTCAGACAAAAAATATTGACGAGCATATTTATACGCCACCACCAGACCCGCGAGCATTCCAAGCGACACCATAAGCCCCCACACTTGAATTGTGATTGGCCCAATCGCAAATGCGTTGGCTTGGAAATATGGAATCATACTATTTTATAAATTTCAAAATCTCTTCTGGTCTGTCTACCACATTCACCAATTTTTGATCTACCATACTGATAGTTTTAAAATTTCCATAGAGCATACGGAAATATTCTATCATTGGATGCCAAAAATCTCGTCCATACAAAATCACTGGAGTGCGTGGCATTTTACCGGTTTCCTGCAAAGTAAGTAATTCAAATAATTGATGAAGCGTGCCAAATCCGCCCGGAAAAAATACAAAAGCTTTGGAAGGAGCAGTAATAATTAATTTACGTACAAATGGAAAAGAAAAACCGATTGATTTGGTAAGGTAATTATTATTTTGCACCGCGCTCTCACGCACTATAGTCATACCAATACTTTCGCCGCCAGCTTCAAACGCTCCTCGGCTGGCAGCCTCCATAGTACCAGCACCACCACCGGTGATAATCGAGTAGCCATTTTTGGCCAATAATTCTCCGGTAGCTTGGGCCGCCTGATAATAAGACGAACCCGGTAAAATATTTTTGGTACCAAAAATAGTCACTTCATTTTTCATCTTGGCCAAAAATTCAAAACCATCTACGAGCTCAGCCATGATACGAAATACGCGCCAATCTGGACCACCTTTGGATTGGATTTGATCGGGAGTAGTATCAAATTCATTTGGCCTGTCTTCCGCGTCTTTGATAAATTCAAAAGCTTCCACCGCAGTGTGGGCCACTTTCCAACTATCAATAATTTCTTCTGAAACCGAATGAACCAATCCGTTGGAATTTTCTTTTAAAAATTTTATTATCGGATCCCAAAAAGTATGCCCCACCAAAACTATTGGAGATTTTGGCATATATCCAAGCTCCATATAATCCACCACTTCAAAAAATTCATCGAGAGTGCCAAATCCACCAGGAAAAAATACAAAAGCATTCGCTGGCGAAGTAAGCATCACTTTGCGAGTGAAGAAATAATAAAAACCGACCGAATGTTTGACGTATGGATTGATACGCTGTTCAAACGGCAATTGAATATTAATACCTACAGTTTCTCCTCCACCCTCAAAAGCACCCCGATTCGCGGCTTCCATGATACCAGGACCACCACCAGTGATGGTAGTAAATCCATTTTTGGCCAACATGTATCCTAGCTCTTCCGCTTCTTTATAATAGTGATCATTTTTTGGCAAACGTGCGGAGCCCAAAATAGTTACTTCACGTTTGAACTGTTTGAGAAAATCATAACCGTCGATAAACTCACTGATAATTTTAAAAATTCTCCAGCTGTCACGAAAATTTACGACTTCACCAGCAGTTGTAAAATTTTCCGGTGGCAAAATACGATCCACCGGCGAAGTGATAGTAGGCATTGGCACTGCTGCTTCGGCCGGTGGTGGTACAGTCACTATAATTGATGAAGGGATCTCGGAAATTTTTACTTTGGTTTTGGGCATAAAAATTTTTATATTTTAATTTTTTCGGCTACTAGCATCACCAAGCCTTCGCTTAGACGCGGACCCATAATTTGCGCGCCAATTGGTAGACCGGATTTGGTCATGCCGGCTGGCACAGAAATACCCGGGATACCGGCAGAGCAAGCTGGTGATACAAATACATCGGCCAAATACATCTGAATCGGATCACTGGATTTTTCTCCAATACTAAAAGCGGCAAACGGCGAAGTCGGTGTAATGAGTACATCTACTTCACTAAATACACGATCAAAATCACGACGAATTAAAGTACGCACCTGTTGAGCTTTTTTGTAGTAAGCATCATAGTACCCAGCCGACAAAGCATAGGTACCAATAAGAATACGACGTTTTACTTCTTCTGGAAATCCTTGTTCACGGCTATTGGCATATAGATCCAATAAATTTTTTCCATCAGCGCGGACGCCGTAGCGTACACCATCCATGCGACCAAGATTGGAGCTGTCTTCACTT
>JAPLWP010000162.1 GCA_026396535.1 Candidatus Magasanikiibacteriota bacterium
ACTATATCAAAACTACTATCCTCAAAAGGCAGACTTTCCGCATCACCTACGATAGTTTCTATTTTTTCATCCTTATTTTTCAAAACTTTTAACATTTCATCTGAGACATCCAGAGCTGTTACTGCTGCTCCGGCTTTAGACAATAAAATAGATAAACGACCTGTGCCTGCCCCCACATCCAGAACTTTTTTATCTTTCAAATCACCCAAAATCGGTAAAAATTTATTTTGTTCAAAACTATTTAAATACTTTTCTTTTTTGTCGTAATTAGACGCCGCCAGATCATAACCTGGCGCTGATTTTAGAATTTTTATTTTTGACATATATTACTAATAAAACATAAATTGCGGCCATCGCCCATATCGGCAACGAAAACTCGACGCTGGCCCAAGGCCACGAGGCCAAATAATGCGCGGTTATTATAACATACTTTAAACCAAAATAAGTAGGAAAGGCTACCAGTATACCCAATGGATAAAAAATATAGCTTAGCAATATAGCTAAAAAACAAAACAGCATCAGAAAAGGAACTGTCCACAGAATCAAAATATTGGCGACAGGAGCCACGAGCGAGAGACGGCCAAATTGAAATAATATCAGAGGCAAAGTAGCAATAATTGCCGACAAAGTTGTGCAAAAAGATTCCAGCAGGGTTTGAACAAAATTATTTTCGTTTTCTATTCCAAAATTATTTAAAATCGGTGAAATGTATATAAGTCCCAAAGTAGATAAAAATGATAGTTGAAAACCAGCGTCCCAAATTAAAACAAACGGATTCATAAGCAACATCACAGCGGCTGTAAAAACCAAAACATTTCCTACCTGCGATTGTCTGCCCAGCTGAGTGGAAAGCAAAACAATAATACCCATAATCCCCGCTCTCACCACCGATGCAGATGCACCAGTAAAAAATACGAATAAAATTATTCCACCTATTACTACAAAAAATGCTTTACGGCGATCCAAACTTAGCCTGATTAAAATATTCATCAGTACGGCCGCAATAATACTAATATTATATCCAGATACGGCCACGATATGAGTAAGGCCAACTCGACTAAAATCCTGCGAAACTTCCTGAGTAAATCCCGACCGAGCGCCATAGAGCAGTCCAGCCGCTAAAGCACTTTGCGGCTCAGACCATAGTTCATTTACTCGATTTTGCAAATAGTGTTTGAAATCAAAAAATTTTATATATACTTTTTGTAAAAATGAATTCTCAGTATTTAATTTTTCTATACCCACTCGCGTGCCACACAGCGACCAAACCCCATTACGCGCCAAATATTTATCATAATTTAAAAAATTATCTTTGCCTTGCGGTGCTTTGAGATCACATGAGACTTTCACCACATCACCAAATTTAAAATCAGTATAAAGCGGCAAATTTATCAAAATACCACCGGAAACTTTCTTTCCTCCTAGTTCCGCGACATTTACTATCATTTGATTACCAGACACTGTTTCACTCACCTCCTGAGATACTACACCTGTAAATATTGCATACTGGCCATTATAATAGCTGAGCTGACTCCTCGTTTTATCCGGTACAGCCAAATAAAATCTCAGACCTCCTAAAATAAAAAATAACAGACAAAAAAGACCAAAACGATACTTTAAATTCGACCAAAGAAAAAATAATAGAATAATAACCAACAAAAAACTACAATAAATAAAAAACTGTAAATTTTTATCTATAGTTTGGGTAGAAAAAATTCCCACTCCTAAAATAAAACAAAAACAGAACGCTAAAAATGTTCTGCTTCTTGAATTATAAATTTTTTTATCCCCTCCCTGCATACAAATCAGCTGGCTAATTTGTTTCTTATTTTTTCTACTATTGAGGACAAATTATGATTGGTTTTTATCAGATAATCATAGTTGCCGTGTTTGATAGATTCGAGCATTTTATTATCATCATTGATATTACTAAGCACTATTACCGGCACGTGCTTTCCCCATTTATCTTTATGCAATGCATTGAGCACTTCTAGCCCGTTCATTTTGGGCATAAAAATATCTAATAGGATCAAATGCGGATGCTCACTTAATGCCATTTCCAAACCATCTTGTCCATTACCAGCCTGAATAACTTCAAATTTTTCACGGGTTAATTTATCCGCCAAAATTTTACGGACCGCCAATTCATTTTCAATAATTAATATTTTTTTAGGAACTATCATATGCTGATAGTTTTCTTTTTAATTACAGGTTTGATCGGGAAAGAAACAAAAAAGGTAGTACCTTTATCTACTTCTGACTCAAACCAAATTTTACCCTGCAATTTTTCTACGATAGATTTCACCATATATAGCCCCAAACCAGTACCGGTAATTTCTTTAGCCATTACATTTTCAGCGCGATATAATTTGGTAAAAATTTTCTCTTTGGCAGCTTGCGGTATGCCATAACCATTATCAGCCACACTTAAAGTATATTCTTTTTTACCACTAGGCATTACTTTAATATCTATTTTGCCACCAGCAGGAGTATACTTAATAGCATTAGTTATTAAATTTTGTAACAACATTTTTACCATCTTTATATCGGTTTCTACTCCTTTTATTTCTGAGCTTACTTCACAATTTGTGTGCATTTTTTTATCTTCAATCGAAGGTTGGTTGGCTTTAATTTCTTCCTCTATTAAATTCTGCAAATCTACCGGCACCAACTGTACCGCCAATGTTCCCAAATCCAACCGCGAAACATTGAGCAGATCATTCACCATCTCTACCATACGCTGATTACCATCATAAACTTCTTTAAGATAATTTCTTTGTTCATCGTTTATTGGACCAGCGTCACCAGACATAAGCATCTCCACATACCAATTGATAGTAGATAAGGGTGTGCGTAGCTGATGCGAAGCCAAAAACACAAACTCGCTTTTAATACGGTCAATTTCTTTTTCCTGAGTAATGTCACGAAATACTTCTATTGCGCCAATAATTTCATCTTTGAGAAATATTGGCATAGCGCTGATATATACCGCCAGATCCATCTGACCTTTTTTTACAAAATGATAATTGGTGCTGATAATTTTTTTACGTTTTACCAAACATTGATGTAAAGGATGTTTTTCTATCGACACATGCTTGCCGGTTTCATCCGACAATAAAGAAATATCGCCCAATCTTTTACCAACCATACTATCGTCCCAAGCAATCATTTCCTGAGCGGCTTTATTTACAAAAATAATAGCACCATTTTTATCAGTAGCCACTACGCCATCGCCGATACTGCCAAGCATCGCTTCTTCACGTGCTTTATCTATTTTTGCTATAATTTCTTTTTTCTTTAATTCTTTCAATAGCATCCGGGAGCGTCGGCCAAAATAAAAATATAAAATTAAAACAAAGACAATAAATAACCATTCTACCAACATCATTGAATTTACAACTGTAAAAAACATAATTTTTTATCTAGTCACACTAATCACTTCCCCATTCTCCGCGCTACAGGCCTGAACATTTATTCTACCACCGGTTGTCTTTTGAATAGCGTAATAGGTTTGGTTATTGCTGCCGGTCTTTGGATCAAATGGAAGTGAGGTAATGTAGGTTGGTGCAAGAGCTGACGAAAGATCTAAACACGCACTGGCCGTGGATGAGGCGTTTCCGCCTCCCCCGCCTCCAGCGGTGCTCCCGCTAATTATAGCACTTTTTAGTTCAGGAGTTAAGGCGGCATCGGTTGTATCTAGGAAAGATTTATATTGGAAATATCTATTATTACTAACATTGGTGAGAGAAAGGGATGGGGTAGAGTTTGTGGTATTACTACTTTCAGAATAATATGTATTGGCAGTGCCATCTGGTCCGGCAAAGGTGCCATCGGAGCAGTTGGCTGCAGCACAGCTGCGGACTTGGTATTTTAGGGAGAGGGCGCCGCGTTTGTAGTGGTCGGAGATTTCTGTGACAGTTAAGGCTCGGTTATAATGAGCAAACTCATCCAAAGTACCACTAAAAAAATAATTTGTTCCAGCTCCTCGATCACCAAAATAAATTGGCTGATTACCAAAATTATTAGAATTGTCCGCATTCATACCGGTAGTTTAACCGGTAGTTTTTACTCCGTTTAAATATATAGAAACTTCGTTAGTAGGTAAACTTTTATCAAAAACCACTGTTACATGATACCAATTATTTACTGTTAAAATATTATCTGCCGTCCAAAAAGAATAATTAGAATTACCATGCAAGGCCGCCAGAATCTTGCTGTTAGCTATAGCTACTACATAGCTATCAGCTCGGGCATTAAAATCAGTAGAAGCTTCTAAAATCTGTCCACTCACTGGCGGAGTAACCGAAGAAGGTTTCATCCAAAATTCAATCGTAATTTTATTTGTATTAGACACATCCACTGATCCAGATTTGGCGTAATCATTTACCCCATCAAATTTTACACCAGCACCAAAAATTCCACTTGATTGATAAGTCAAACCGTTAAAAGTAGTGGCACTGTTATTACTACCAGATAGATCTTGCCAAGCTCCACTGGATTCGTCTAAATGATATAATAGAACACTCCCTGTCATATTAGCATTCCCAACAGGATACCCAGTTTCAGTAGCGCCAGAATTAGGCAGAGGTTTTCCGGTGGGACGATTTGGCGTCCATGCCAAAGTAGACCAAGTAGCACTAGCAGCGGCGTCTTTGATATCTGAAGTATAGGTGCCGCTAGTTTGATTAGGTGATAAATTTAAAAGAGAACTATTGGTATTATAAACAGTGTTGGTATAGGTACCAGCGAAAGCGGATTGACTGTTGTCAGTGATAGCGATTGACCCACCGCCTCCACCATTGCCACCAACACCACAAGTTACATTACAGCCTGATCCGCCAGTTCCAAGCATTCTTAAAGTGCCATCGATTGTATTTGGAAACAATCCATCATTATCCAAAGAATATTGATAAACAGCATTGAGAACAGCACTAACATCACTTTTTCTAGCGGCGTTTCTTACTTGTGCCAATTGTTTACCTGGATTAATAGCAACAATAACTATGCCAGCCAGGATAGCAATGGCAGCTACTACTAATAAAATTTCAAGTAGAGTAAAAGCTTTCTTATTCACACAAAAAATTATTTAGTCACACTAATAGTTTGCCCATTTTCCGGAGCACACGACTGAACATTTATGCGACCACCCGCAGTCTTTTTTACCGCATAATAAGTTTTGGTATTATCCCCTACTTTTGGATCAAACGGGATAGAAGTAATATAAGTCGGCGTAAGAGAAGAAGAAATATCTAGACAATTAGCAGCTGTAGACGAAGGTGCGCCCGCACCACCTTGCACCACCGTCTGACTTCCTCCGATAGTTACACTTTTTAATTCTGGAGTGATCGAAGCGTCCGGAGCATCCAGAAAAGCTTTGTATTGAAAATATTGATTACTATTAATATTACTAAGTGACACCGAAGGAGTGGAGTTAGTAATATTTGTGACTTCTGAATAATATGTATTGGCAGTACCATCTGGTCCAGCAAAAGTGCCATCCGAACAATCAGCATTGGCACAAGATCGAGCTTGATATTTTAAACTAAGTACGCCACGTTTATACATGTCCATCACTTCGGAAGCTGACAAAGGCCTATTATAAATAACAGCTTCATCTACCAAACCATTATATTGACCAGAACCAATTTGGATCGGAGTAGTATTATTTCTAATAGAGGTAAAAGCAAAATTTTTAGTAGAAAACAGACTACCGTTTATATAAATTTTTCCAACACCATTATCAAAAGTAAAAATTATATGTACCCAACTATTATCACCAATCCAAGTGCCGTCTTGATATTCATAGCCAGTACCGGCTGGATTCACCAAAAATACTCTCCAAAAAATATTTCCACTAAGGGAAAAAGAACCGGTGGAAGGACTAGCGGCAAATCCTTTACCAATAATATGACCATAACCTGTCCAACTGGTGGTGGCCATAGTATTAAACCACGCACCAAAAGTAAGTTGGTTGGCAAAGGTTAAACTGGCACTATTAGCTATTGTAATTGGGTTGGTCCCTGCTTTAAAATTTGGAGCATTACCCAATTTACCAGTAGACATACTAGGACAATTTGGATT
>JAPLWP010000090.1 GCA_026396535.1 Candidatus Magasanikiibacteriota bacterium
TACTATTGATCGCAGCAATTTCTGCGGCCGCATGTGGTTTTTACCACAGACACAATACTGGCGCAATAATCGCCGATCTTATCCCCTACTTTTTCTTCTTATATATATTTCCATTATCGGATTTATATCTTTCCGATAAATTTCGTGACCTCGGCAAACAAGCTATCATCGCCGCCATCTTTGGCAATGCCATTTTAACATTACTTACTCAGGCCGGATTATCCGCTGGTATTTTTGCTTTGCAAGATCATTATTATCATTGGTACCGCGATGTCGCTCTAGGCAAAATCACCGACCTAGATTTCCATTTTTATCGCTTGGTCCTCAACGAGCATTTATTACTGATCCCACTCACGATTTATTTTATCGGCGACATTATCAAAAACCAAGCCAACAAAATAAATGTCTTAGCGCTTTCAAGCCTACTCTTTATATTAGCCAACAATCTCACCCGTATATATATGGTAGCGCTCGCCGCAGGCACACTAATACTATTCTCGATTAAAAATTGGAAAAGATGGCTGGCTATTTCTGCCTCTGCCGCTATCGGCTTCATGCTTATTTTTGTCACTACCCACACCATCGCCAGTCGTGGACAAAGTTTCGGATTAGAAATTTTTGGTTTGCGCCTACAGAGTATTGCTAGTCCGCAGATGGAAGATAGTTCACTTAGTCGCCTACTACTTCTACCAAAAATATTAGAAAAAATAAAATCAGCCCCAATACTTGGCCAAGGACTTGGCGACACTGTCACAGTATACAGCCCAGTATTCAAAACCAATATCACCACTCCACATTTTGATTGGGGCTATTTAGAAATTTGGGCAGAGATGGGATTATATGGACTCGCTGCTTGGGTCGCATTCGCAGGCTATCTGCTTTATCACATCATCAAAAATAAACACAAATACAACAAAAATATTTTTGCAGCCATACTTATCGGCTTCATGATTATCAATATTACTAGCCCGGCCTTGTTTCATGTCTTTGGTATTTTACTTTTCATCACCATACTGACACCAATAGGATTAAAATTCCAAAACTGTGCCGGCGGAATAATCCTTGGACCAGATAAAAAAATAATTTTGGTAAATAAAATAGATAATCCTACCTGGTGGACACCGCCAAAAGGAAAAGTAGAAAAAGGCGAAGACACGCTCGAAGGTGCCAAAAGAGAAATCTACGAAGAAACAGGTTTAAAAAATTTAGAATATATAAAAGAGCTAGGATATTTTTATACTCCGGCTAGATCCAAAACTAAATTGGTTTTCAAAAAAATGACTTTGTTCTTATTTAAAACCAACGAAACCAATTTAGCTCCACAAGATCCACACAATCCTATCGCCGCGTGGTTTACAGTAGATGAAGCCATGCAAAAATTACAAAGCGAAGAATTCAAAAATTTTATCACAAAAACAAAACACGACTTTATCTAAGATTTATGGAGTATTTAGAAATTATAAATGAAGATGGATCTTCTACAGGTGAGACAGTATCCAGAAAAGACGCACATAAAAAAGGACTTTGGCATTTATGTATACACCTTTGGATAATAAATTCCAAGCATGAAATTTTAATACAAAAAAGATCCGCTCTCAAAGAGCTTCACCCTGGACTCTGGGATCTTTCTGTAGCCGGAGATGATGCAGTTACTGCAGTCAAAAAAGAATGTTTTGAAGAAATAGGAATTAATATAGACGAACAAAAATTAGAACATCTATTTGATATAAAATACACTGGAGAATTAAATAATGGAAAATTTATTAAGAGAGAATTTACAAAAATATTTTTGATTAACTTAGATGTTGATCTTAATCAACTAAAGTTACAAAAAGAAGAAGTGGACGCTGTAAAGTTAATTAACTAT
>JAPLWP010000160.1 GCA_026396535.1 Candidatus Magasanikiibacteriota bacterium
GTACTGGAGAAGTCTATTTGTCATCTATTTTAGATCTTAATCCTGAAAAACACGGACAATATGATTTTATTTTTACAAAAGGTGTTCTCATACATATAAATCCGGATGAGCTGAACAAAGTTTATGATACTATGTATAAATTATCCAAAGAATATATCTGCGTGGCGGAATATTATAATCCATCACCAGTGTCAGTAGAGTATCGTGGAGAAAAGAACAAGCTTTTTAAAAGAGATTTTGCCGGTGAAATGCTGGATAAATATAGTGATTTAAAATTGGTTGATTATGGTTTTAAATATAGAAAGGATGATAATTTTCCACAGGACGATATTACTTGGTTTTTGCTTAAAAAAATCAGCTAGACATTCTTTAATTGAATTATAAAAATATGTTACCAAAAGAAAATGGCAAATTTGTGCGATATTGCAAGAAGTGTGTGATGCCAGAAACCAAGCCCGATTTATTTATAGATGATAGTGGTGTTTGTAATGCCTGCTGTTCTTATGAGCAAAGAAAAGAAGTGGATTGGGTTCAGAGAAAAGTGGAGTTAATGCAACTTTTGGATAAATATAGATCCAAAGACGGATCAAATTACGATTGTATCATTCCGGTAAGTGGCGGCAAAGACAGTCATTATCAAGTTATAAAAATGTTGGAACTTGGCATGAATCCGCTGTGTGTCACCGGTTCCACCGATAAACTTTCTGATATTGGTCGTTATAATATTGAAAATATAAAAAAATTAGGGGTTGATTATATAGAAGTAACAATGAATCCGGTGATAAGAAGAAAAATTAATCGCTTGGCTCTTATTCAGGTTGGGGACATATCTTGGCCTGAACATATAGCCATTTTCACTACGCCGATCAGAATTGCTGCTCAGATGAATATTCCTTTAATCATTTGGGGAGAAAATTCCCAAAATGAATATGGCGGACCGGCCGCCGCGGCAGGAAATAATGTTTTAAATAGACAGTGGTTGGAAGAATTTGGCGGTCTTTTAGGCTTACGTGTTACTGATCTGGTCGGACAAGTGGGTATAAAAAAGAAGGACATGATTTTATATACGTATCCTACTGATGAAGAATTGAAAAAAGTTGGCGTGACTGGTTTATTCCTGGGTCACTACTTGCCATGGGATGGATATCAAAACGCTTTGATCGCTCAAGCTCATGGGTTTAAGACATATGACAAAACAGTGGAGGGATCCTTGGTAAATTATGAAAACATCGATAATTATCAGACCGGTATTCATGATTATTTTAAATTTTTAAAGTTTGCTTTTGGTCGAGCTACGGATTTGGCTTGTTTGCATGTGAGACGTGGCCGATTGATGCGTGAAGACGCGATAAATTTGGTAAAAATGCATGATGGCAAATTTCCAGCTTCATACTTGGGCTGTCCGCTTGGTGAAATTTTGGAAGACATTGATATGACCATGGAAGAATTTGTCAAAATTTGTGATCGTTTTACCAATAAAAAATTATTCGTCTGCGATTCGGAAGGTAATTTGCTAAAAGATAAGGATGGTAATCTGACAAAAATTAACTATGACAATGTTGAATAAAACCGTTATTATAGACTATGGAATGAGCAATCTAGACTCTATTAAGCGCGCCCTAGAAGAATGTGGCGCTAATGTTAGTGTTGTCAGTCAGGCCGACGATCTTAAAGGGGCTACACATATTGTGTTGCCAGGAGTTGGAGCATTTAATGAAGGAATGAGAAATTTATTGAAAGGAAACACAGTGTCGGAACTCAATGATTTAGTGTTTAAAAAAGGAGTGCCATTTTTAGGAATTTGTTTAGGTATGCAGTTGTTGGTAGATAAGGGATTTGAAGGTGGTGAAACAGCCGGACTGGGATGGATAAAGGGCGAGACTAAGCAGATGATAAAGAAGATAGAGACCGAGCGTTTGCCACATGTGGGATGGGATCAAGTTTCTTATAAGAAAGATTCTGTCTTATTTAAAGATATTCCCGAAAACACCGATTTTTATTTTGTACACAGCTATCATGTAGTTTGTGAAGATATCTCGGATATTGTGGCTTATACCAACTATTGTGATGGTTTTGTGTCAGCAGTTGAAAAAAATAATATTTTTGGAGTGCAATTTCATCCAG
>JAPLWP010000163.1 GCA_026396535.1 Candidatus Magasanikiibacteriota bacterium
AAGAAAGTATACAATGAAGATATAAGCTTAGATGAAGCCTTGGCACAATGTATCGCTATGGTAAATCTGAATGAGATTATATTTAAACCAATTACAAAACAAGATATTTTAGATCTTGAAAAGAAATACGGAATATAGTAATATGAAAAGGCTTACTCAACACAATTCAAACGCCAAAAAAGAAGACTTTTTTGTTTCATACCAAAGATGGGTAGTCCTGTCCGATGAAATAGTCTTCTTGGCTATTTGTGTTGGGTAAGCCAGGGCTATCCTTTTTTGTTTTTATTTAACTTTTGTATGAAACTAGCAGAACCAACTAAATATTTCGCCTATGTGCGTAAAAGTACTGAGGGTGAAGAAAGGCAGGCTTTATCCATTAGTAGCCAGATAGACAAAGTAAGAGAATTATTTGGCAAAGTGGATATTGTGGAAATATTAGAAGAAAAGCACTCGGCTTTTAGTCCATATGAAAGACCAGTGTTTGAGAATATGATCAAACGCATACGCAAAGGTGAGGCTAACGGCGTGATTGCTTGGCACCCTGACAGATTAAGCAGAAATGAAATAGACGCTTCGACAATCACCTATCTTGTCCGCACTGGCGTTATCCACGACCTCAAATTTGGGTCATATAACTTCGACAACTCGCCTGAGGGCATAATGATGTTACAAATGGCACTATCTCAATCTCAATACTTTTCTTCTAAGCTCGGTAAAGATGTTCGTCGTGGGTTGGAAAAGAAATTTGAAATGGGGTGGCAAGCCAATATGTGTCCGAATGGTTATGTGAATGTTAGAGAGAACGGACTAAGTACTATTGAAGTAGATAAGAAAAGATTTAAAACTATAAAAAGTGCTTTTGATTTAATGCTTAAAGGAAATTACTCAGTTCCAGAAGTTTTGGATAAATTAAACAATGAATGGAAATTTAAACCTAAGACAAATAATAGAAATAAAAGCGGTAAGTTAGCTAGAGCTTCGTTGTATAGAATATTTACCAATATATTTTATGCTGGGATTATTGAATATAACGGACAACAGAAACAAGGTAAACATAAGGCGATGATTACTCTGGAAGAATATGACCGTATACAAATGTTGCTTGGAAGAAATGGTAAACCAAGATATAACAAACATGAGTTTGCCTTTACTGGAATTATTAGATGTGGTGAGTGTGGATGTTTAATTACGGGTGAATACCATACCAAAATTATTAAGGCAACCAAACAACAAGCTAGTTATACATACTATCGCTGTACGCATAGAAAGGTATTATCCAATTGTAAACAACCGCCGATTAATTCTGCTGAATTGGAAAAACAAATCGATAATGATTTGGCACAGTATGAATTTCATACTGAATTTAAGAAATTATTTTTTCAGATAGTTGAGGAAGATAAGAAAAAAAATCCTGATAAAAACCAAGATGTGATAACTAACTTAGAAAAGAGTATTGAAAAATTGAAATTGGAAAAAATTAATTTAACCAAATTAAGTTGCAAGGGCTTAATTGGCGATGAAGAATTTACTACTCAAAGAAATGAATACGAATTAGGAATTGTAAGATTGTCACAAAAAATTGAAAAGATTAAACAAGATCGCAATGGACTGGATAATGTAATACAACAAATTGATTATGCTATGCAAGCACGATCTAACTTTAACAAAGAAGATACAAAAGGCAAAAAAGTAGTGCTTTTAAAAATGGGTTTGAACCAAGAGTTAAAAGATAAAAAGCTTGTGATTACGCCATATAAATGGCTTATTGCAACTACAAAAATATTAAAACCTCTTGAAGACAAATTTACAAGGTTTGAACTGGACAAATTACCCTTAACAAAAGCAAAAAGTGAGCGTTTAAACTCACTTCGTTGCGAACTGCGGAGAGGCAGGGATTTGAACCCTGGATGCAGTTTTAAAGCTGCATAACACATTAGCAGTGTGCCGCTTTCGACCACTCAGCCACCTCTCCAATTTTTCTAAATTGTGGTATAATTGTACCAGAAAAATAGAAATAGTCAACCCGTCCATCTTACCTACTTATTCTCTGGATATGAAAAAATTCCTATTCTGGCTACTGTTTGCCCTCAATCTCATCTACCCTTTAGCCATTATCTCCAATACTCTGGACGGTGATTTTGGTTGGCATCTACGCTTTGGACAAGATATTCATACCCAGAGCTCTTTCCCCTACTTTGACACTTATACCTACACCAAATACCACCAACCCTGGACCAACCACGAATGGGGTGGCGACTGGCTTCTCTATCAAATCTATTCTCACTTAGGATATTTTTGGATTAATATTATTTTAGCTATAGCCAGCGCGGCAGCTTTTTGGATTATCGGCAAAGCCTTTTTGAAAAAAACCGGTGTTTCTTTTTTGATTTTTACTCTTATCTGCCAGATGGCGGTATATCATATTTTCTCACCGCGCCTGGCGATGTTTTCGCAATTATTTGCTGCCCTGATTATTTTAATAATTGAAAAATATTCCTCGAAAGCCCGCGCCTTATATTTTATTCCTTTTGTGCTCTGGCTATGGTCCACTATACACGGCAGTTGGATTTTAGGTTTTATTATTATTAATATTTATTTGGGATGCGCACTTTTGCCATATATGGTTGGCCAAAAATACCAAAAATATTTTAATGAAGAAAAAAAACCTCTCACTTTTATTTACCATCTCATCGGTATTCAATTATTGGCGGCGGCTTTAATTTGTATCAATCCCTACGGAATAAAAATATGGCAAGAGATTTTTGAATACTTTGGACAAAATTATTACAAAGCCCATATCAGCGAATGGACTCCCAGCTATGCTTATCCGGTGTTTCCAAAAATTTTAATTTTACAGACTGTTACTTTATTTCTTATTGCTTATGGATTTATCAAACAGAGAGTAAAATTCTCTCATTTTACTTTCTTCCTGGCATTTTTTTACGCGGCGATGATATACAAACGCCAGGCCATTTTTACCGCCCTACTCTCAGTACCCATCCTAGAGCATACAGCTATTTTTGTGAGAGGGCAGACAATGGCCTTAAAATTTCATAAATTTTTAATAAAACAAAAAGAAAAACTTTATTTTGTCGGGATTATTATTTCTATATTTTTAATAATATTTTATTCTCGCCAAATTCATTATACCTATGATCCTTGGAATGACAGAACCCTAAATTATAATAATGCCCCTCCCTACGAAGCCACCAAATTTTTACAGTCCTACACCGCTGGCAAACCAATAAAGTTATTCAATGAATTCAGCTGGGGCGGATTCTTGAACTGGATGTTACCCAACGCTTTGGTATACCTAGACGGCCGTGGCAGCGCTACCTGGATGTATGATGCCCATACCAGCATGCTAGAGCGATATATCGAGCTCAAAGAGCAAGATGACGCTGTAGAGCAAATAGAAGCCACAGGGGCGGACTATATCATGCTACGATACCCAAAATTTGTAATTAGCGGCACTCCGAGCTTTGTGGACACTCATTTGTTTGGAGCCAACTTCAAAGAATATTTCGTAAACCACGAAGAAAAACTAAAAGAAAAAATTGATAATAGCGGCCGATGGAAAAGAATTTATTCGGATCAGCGTGCCAACATTTGGCAGAAAATTAATCCCGCGCCATAACTAATCCATACACCTGAAGCGCACCAGCTGATTTGAGTATCAGCGCGCATTCTTGCATGGTAGATCCGCTAGTGAATACATCATCCACCAAAATAATATTTTTTGAAGATAAATTTTGACCTTGATAGACAAACGCTCCTTTTATATTTGATAGTCGCTCTGCTCGATTAAGTCGAGCCTGTTGTTTAGTAAATTTTATTCTCTGCAAATTAATATCATCCAATTGAACACCGGGGTGATATTTTTTTAATATTTCAAAAATATTTTGTGCTATTAGCTGTGCTTGATTAAATCCACGCTCACGATAGCGGCGGCGATGTAATGGTACTGGAATAATTACTATATCGCTGGTGGGCCAACCGCTTTTGGACCAAATTGTATTTAAAAAATCTGCGGTCACACGGAGCCATAGTTGATTGATATCCGTAGCCAAACTATATTTAAATCTTTTTATCAGTTCGCTTACTACTTTATTATTTTGATAATTAAAAAAAGCGGCAACAGCTATTAACTGGCTTGCCGCCTGACAATCTCTACAATTTTTACCATCTAAATTTTTGATATGGCATACCGGACAATAAAATTCTCCGCCGGTA
>JAPLWP010000005.1 GCA_026396535.1 Candidatus Magasanikiibacteriota bacterium
TCGACGGCGACAACTGGAAGTGCACTGGTACCGGCGCAACCTCAATTCACGCGCTGAACCAGGACGACTTCTGCGGCTACGATTTGCAGTACGGTGCAATTGAAGCCCAGAACGCCGACATCGTCGAAGTCAACCACTTCCGCGGGCACAAGAACCAGTTGCTGGTCGAGTGCGTGCGCTAAGGGGTGAAGAATGCAGAACTTCACCGCCGGCAAACGCCGGTCCTTCCGCGAGCCCCCAGCTCGCCCTCCTCCTCTCGTGTCCGACTGCAACGGCGCCATTCCCCATGGCGCCGCGGACACTTCCTTAGGATATTATTTATAGTATTTTGAGGAAATTAAAAAACTACAGTTTAAACTGTAGTTTTTTATTTTATAATCTTGTGACTATTGCACTTTATTAACTGGCACTACTATTTTATATTTAAAAAACGTATTAGAATGAGCTTGTACAGAAACACTGGTAAACCTTTGTACATCATTACATTCTTCCCAACCTGTCAAATTATTGCCATTATAACAGCTTTCTGTTCCGTCGTTAGCGCCAGTTATATTATCTTTACACACTCCATTACACCACCCCCAATTATCCAAAACCTGAACTTTTGGTTGGTAAACACAACAACCTGAATTCCCAGCATCCTGCCATTTCTTTTGTTCTGCACCTGTCAAAACATCACAAGTAGGATTCCATCTTGGATCATTTTTACCACTACAGCTATAGTAGAATGTAGAAGCGTAAGGGTGTAGGTCACAAGTCTTATTAAGGATATATCCAAACGAATCGGCCTTAGCTTCATCAGCGGTACATTCTGGTAATAATTTACCAGAACATTCACTATCTAGAGAGCAAGGCACAGCTGATCCATTACATACTCCAGCTTTACACATACCACCTACAAAATATCCGCGCTGATTCCACAAACTGCCCGGAGGAGTTGTTTTTATATCACTTGGATTTCCGGTATCTGGATCTATAACCACTCTTTTTACCGGCATATGATTGGAATCGGCATTGTAGAAGAATTGGAAATTAGCTTCGTATGGTTTGGTGTCGATTATTACATTCTTGCTGTAAATATTATTTACATTAAAACCATCTTGGAAAATTTCCTGGCAGTTTCCTTTGGTATCACAACCACCTACTGGGTGCACTTGAGGCACTCTACTAGAAGGCACATGATTGTCTCCACTGTAATTTGTATCTATATTGGTGACATCCAAATCTTTATTACCCAGAGTCAATTTGTCATTAGCGATAGGGTCGCGGTATGACTGACTAGCATCATTAGAAAATATTTTAATACTGGAAGCAGGGATTTTGGAATATATTTGTAATAACAAACCCAAGGATTCTTTTACTTTGGTCAAAAGAGGCTTGTCGTTCGTTGGGGCTGTGGAGTTACTGTTTTTTGGTATACATTCTTTTATTGAATCACCTTCACAACTATTTTGATAACACGCTGTATCGTTGGAGCAACCGACAGTTGTACTTACCACACCACCAAAACTACAGCTACCACTACATAAAAATCCGTGACTTTCACAATTACTACTGCCATTAGCTGGATTACAATCCAAGGCCACCTGTATAGTGCTCGTACTAGTACAAGAATTAGTACTTATATTACATACAGAGTCCTTACCAAAAGACGTTTTGCATTTTGCATCGTCTCCCGTACCGTCTGCTTTTTTACATTTATATTGACAGACACTATTATTAACATGATTTGCACAGACAATATTTGGGTTGCAATTAACATCAGTAGAACAATTGGAATAAGAACCAAAACTCCAATTATCATAAGCAAAGTTATTGGAAGGAGTATTTTTATATGTCATCAAACCAGAACCTTGTGGACACACAGCCGTACTGAGCGGTTGACCAAAAATTCCAGCGGCCTGGCAAGATCGCAACAAATAAATACTTGTTTGTGCGCCCTTTACTTGTTCATCACCCAGAAAAGCAAATGGGGAAGAAGTGGAACCATACGAATAATTTACTTTATTTTTAAACGCCACATCTACTCCCGATACATCCAAATTCTTAAAGTTACTTTTACTAAATTGCCACAATCTATCAGACCAAGTCGCTAGTTTATTATCCATATTACTAAACTGCGCGTAAGCCTGACAGGCTACCTGGCGATCTTGGAAGCTGTAATATAATTTGGAAAACCAAGCGCCGTCGGCATAAGCTTTTGGTTCTTCAGGAATACAATGTACATAGCACCAATCTGGATCATAATTTTCACAACCCTTTACACCACTCATTGCCGCTTGTTCATTTTTAAATCCAGGACCACACACAAGATTGTCATGCAAATGACCATCTTGACCAATCCATAAATTACAATCCTTGTCTGAATTATAGACGCTATATCCAGTATCATAACATTTATCAAAACCAGTCACATTTGATCTATATAAATCAGAAGCCAAACAATACTTCGTACCCACCGGCAACTGAGCAGCAGCTTCTGGGTGATTATTATTGATATCTATCGCACCCTCAATTAGATCAAGCGGCAACCAACTCATACAGGCATATTGTGGATTGTCTTTTGTACCACCCAAAATTCTGGACTTGTCATATTCCAAACAAAAACCTTTCCAACCATAAAAGTCTTGGGTCTTTTTGTCTTTTACTTTGCAAGCACCTCCTGATTTTTCACAATCTCCCGGCACAGAATTTCCATTTGCATCCACTACCGGAGGATCACACTGCTCACTGTCTTTTGATCCACCCACACAGATGCCTTTATTTTTCTCCACATAATTTTTCTGTAGAGATGAATTACTGTCTTGTGAGAAATATTTTATCATTGTCTTATCTCCAAATGTAGCCTTGGTATAATCACACTCACATTTGTAAGCGGTCTTATCACCAGGATTCAATATAGTATCCCCGCTTTCAAAACATTTATTTAATTTGGCAAAATTTTGAGTATTGTTGAAAGCGACATTTGGGAAAGGAGAATCTTTTTCTGGATAAGCACGACAGCCTTGGCCAATACCCGAAGCAGCAATATTGCTAGCCGTACCGGCATTGTCTTCCATACATAATCCGTTTATACATGTACCCTGACTCTGGGTACCACAAGAATCTGTGGAAGTTGGAGACTTACAACTAAACTGATTGCCACCACCGGCACATTTGGTCAGATCACTGCCACAAGGAATTAATTTGAGCAATCTCCAATCCGGCTCAGCGGAAGGTTTGGCGATATTAAACTGCCATAATTCTTCAATCGGGAAGCTGCCCAAAATGGACAGACCAACTAGATCCTTACCTTTCCACGAGACATCACGAGAAGTGTATATTCCTTCGGTCAAAACTTTATTGGAATAATCACTTTGTCCGGTAATAAATTCAGCGCAGTTGGCCGACTGACCATTTGGATTACTAGCGGATGGTAATTTATCACAAAGACCGACAGCGCTACACTGAGAAACAAATTTATTTTGTTTGTCATCCCAACGATCGGTACTGGCTTTACATTGGAGCCACTCCGCACATTCGCGATCTCTTTTTACAGAGATAATACGATTGGCATCTAGAGTACCACTATTATTTGGAACTACTTTAGTTATTTTGAATACATCGGATTGATTGTCTGTTACCGCGCTATCACTCTGCGCATAGGTAGCGGCAGTATTGTATAATTTATTTGGATTATCGGTTTGATCAAACAGAGCACAGCCGGCTTTTTGACTGACTTGGCCCGAACAATCCCCTTCTGAAACTTTATTATTATCTAACAAATAATAGGCTTGGTCTTTGTCGGCATGATCTACAAATTCTGAACAAGTGTCCTGCTGCGCTGGACATTCACCAACAAAATTCTGATAATTAGCAGTGTCACCAAATGACCATAGGTCATAATAGTTGCCACTCTTTTGGTAGTTTGGATAACAAGCTTCTTTATCTTTGTAATCTGCCAAACAAGTATTGCCACCGGAACAATCGGTATCAGTTGTACAATATGTGGTTGGATTAGCAATAGCTTTGGTGGTGCTGTTTCCACAGACACTTACACCTTTCCAAAACCAACCAGTCGTATTTTGTTTCGTAACTGGATCGGCAAAAGTTTGAAATGAACAGATTTTATTCCCGCTTAGAGCTGGATCTTTGAAATAAGCACTACCTTTACTGGAATTATATTCATCACAACCTACAGCTTCTTTTTGACACAAAGTACCACTCTGCGGATTGCCATTGGCATCAGCGCCACCTTCAAATTGATTTGGATCTATTTTCACAGTGGTGGTGACATATTTCACACCAGCTGGAGTATTGGTTTGTTTTCCGACCATGGTACAGCCTAGGTCGATAGCATTACAAGAGCTATGGTCACTACCATCGGCTACCAAATATATAGTAGTACTATTAGTACTATCGGCAGGCACAAAATAAGTAGAATCAGATGGAACTGGAGCCAAAGTATTATTTACTTTTCCAGCAGAAATTTCAGCACTGGTATGACCTTTTATATTTACATAACAGCCGGACTTGCCCTGCTCTACCTGACAAGAATAAGTATCATTACCGATCTTGGCGACTGCCTTCACACCACCTGGAGCCGCTACTGGCAAGAAAACATTATATACTCGCGGTCCGGTGTCACCGACTTTGTTGTATGTATCTTTGAAAGCAGTACAGCCGATAGCGCCATCACGACAGAGATAACTAAAATTGGTCAAATAATAAAGAGTATCGCCCAAACTATTTTTTGGACCATTATACGCTGTACAACCCAAAGCCGCACCCGGTAAATTATCGTTGAGATTGTCGTCACAAATCGGATCTATCTGGAGAGAATTTTTTACCAAATAAATATAATCGGAAACTTTGGTCAAATGTAGATTGTCCAAGAATAAACTACCGGCTGACTGGAGAGTAAAGGTAAGATTATTGAGAGTAGAGGTATTGGAAGTTGGTAATTTGATATGGAACTTAAATAACTGCCAAGTATTATTGGCGCTAAAAATTCCGGCATTTACATTTTGACCGCCGTTGTTATTCATTCCTACTGAAATATTTATACCTGTACCTTTGGCCCAGAAAGACAGATCATAGCTCTGATCTGAAGCCTGATCCACATCTTGAGCTACCACTGGGATAGATTTGGAAACAACAGCGTTTGTACCTACTACTTCCATAGAATGTTCACCAGCATGGTTGGATTCATTGGATTGAGCAATTGTACCTCCTTGTACTGTCCAACCATTTTGAGCAGTTACAGAAACAGGGTTTTCAAAGTTATCTATTGGGTTACTACTAGAAGCATTTAAAACTATTGAACGAATATTATTGCCGTGATTACCTTTGTAAGCGCGACAAGAAACCGCGCTAGCAGAACAAGTCTTGCTGGCTCCAGCACTACTATCAATACCACCCGGCAAACCATAGTAATAACACGAACCATCTTTGAATTGACCATTACCAAAACATTGGCTGGCGGTGGCTAATTCTGGACTATTGATACGATACTGTGAACAGTCAGCGGACACTACTACAGTATTTGGCATTAAAGCGTAATAAACTTTTCCCTGATCATCATTAAATTGGCGGCAGTCCGGATCGGCTAAATGATTTTTGTATAAACTTTCATTACATTTATATTGGTTGGCATAATCACGCTCTGCTTGATCTTTAAAGACAGTAAGCGGACTACCATCGGTATATTTTTGTAAAACAAATGCTTGCAATTGATAACCCCCTACTTTTGAACCTTCATAGGTATAGAAATTTTTCTGTTTGGTGTCGTCTGGTTTGATACAATTGCGTAACAAAGTAAAATTATCTACTTTTTCACCACCATTTTGAGAAGTTTCCATGTTGGTAAAGCTGGTACAGCCATCGTCCTGAGCACTACATTCGCTACCGGATTGATTGTTGTTGTATTTGGAAGGAGGAATAATATAGGACACTGGATTGCCGGCGGAATAAGTAGTAGGCATTTCTTGATAAGCGCTATAGCCTACACAGCGAGCATCACACTGATCATTCCAAGCTGTCACTGTATTATTTTGTACTTGAGCTGGCGAAAATTTACCTGGGATAGCCGGAGCATCAGCATCATTTACATTTTTAAATTGTGCACAACCAACTTCGCTAGCAATACATACCTGAGCATAATCCTTACACTCGGCTTTTGGTGTCATCTTAATAATATCTGACAATGATTGTGGCCAGTTTACACCACTACTGACTACATCAGCATCATAACAATTGAGATAATCTGGAGCTTTTTTGAGATAAACTAAATTATCATTATTTGCCAATTTAAAAGCACTACAACCGGCAGCGGAAGCATTACAAGAAGTTACTTTATTATTCAAATAAATATTATCATTGGCAGATAAACTAGCCGCGCCTGGAACGGTCCAACCACTAGCATTTTGATTGAGACTGTAAGCAGTACAGCCTACATTGCTCTGATCACAACTACCCGTATCCAAAGTACGATACAGATAAGAAAGCTGTTGACCCTGACTATTGGTAAACGAACGACAAGTAGCATATTGCGCGTCACATTTATCCGCATCAAATTTCCATACATTTTTTTCGCGCACACAGTTGCCATATCCTAGACAATTGCCGGTGCTATCACGACCCACACAGGTCTTGAGGTCCACACATTCTTGCAGACGATCCGGCACATCATTTCCGACCGAAGAAGGACCATATCCCAGAGCGTCACAACGAGTTTGTTCTAATTTGATAACCCAGTTTGGATCTACCAAATGACAGTAAGGGTAATTGGCAGGATCATAATTTACTCCCACTACACTACCTTGAGCATCTTTTTGATAACTACAATCATAAAATCTTTTTACCGCTTCTTCCAAAGTAGCTGGATGATCTGGATCGCTATTTTTGGCCGCAATTTCTAAACCAAGCGGAAGAATACCAAGCTGTCTGAGCACTGCTACGTTGCTATAGCAATAATTATTTTTATCAAAACAATGTGGATCAGAATTCATGGATACATTAGTAGGAGGAATCAGTTTGCCGCTTCCGTGCAACCAACCTTTTTGAATAGCCTGCGCAATTGTAACCGGATCACCGTGTTTGGCTTCTTGAATAGCCTGCACCAAACTCTGATCAGCACGACAGTTGTATAATCCGTGAGAATCACAGCTGCTGAGCTGAGCCAAAATATCATAATCATTTACCGTATTTAATTTTGGTGTCAAAAATTCATTAAACACTGCTTCCGCGGCCGCGCGGCCGGTGATCTCACTGCCAGCACTGTTTGGATTTTGTCCTGGAGTTGGACATTTACCACCAGTAACACCGTCGATATTTACACAACCTACCCCAAATGGCAACATACCATTTTCTTTGAAATTCTTGAGCATTTGAGAAGACAGTGTGTTCAAGAAAATAGAAAGAGTGGAAGGAATAATTTCATAAGCACCAGATCCCATAGCGGCGCCAATCTGTGCTTGGCTTTTGTCGTTTTGTTTGTTTGGCGCGTTGGCTTTCATTTCATCAGCAGTCACAGCGGCTGGTGTTTTGATACGATTATCAATCAAACCGGTCACTGCTTTGAATCCGCCACCTTCAGCACGAGTAGCTTTGGCATCCTCAGTCTGTTGCAAATACAAGCGGTCAATTTTTTCACTAGTTTTAATATTAATACCCAAATCACTGTCATCTACTTTCAAAGAGGTAGCAAAAATTTTACTTGGATCTATACCATTATTATAAACACTGCTCGCAGCATTCCCCCAGTTTTTGGCAAAAGTTGTTAGATTACAAGCTGGTTTTGGTGGATTGGCGCCATAATTATAATGCAAACCAATTCTCAAAGCCAAATCAATTTTAACATCCGGAATTTTACATAAATCCAAACCAAAAGTTTTTCCAAAACTATCAATAGCGGCACCGGCTGCGTCATTACCCACATTTTTCAAATAACTACCGACACTATTGGTGTGAGCAAAAGGAGACTGACCTTTGCCACCAGCGGCAAGCCACACCGCGCTATCGTAGGCGACTTTACGCAAAAAATAACCAACGGCTTGTTGGGCGGCATTCATTACGGCAATCTTCCAACCATTTTTAATAACTGTAAAAATACTTTCAGCTTGAGCCTGAGCATCGGCTATCACTGTCACCGGCAACTGAGCCTGCGCTGGCTGGGCGGAAAAAATAAATTCTGTAAATGAAGAAAAAACAAATAAAGTCAAAAGCACCGCGACTGCAAATTTTTTTGTTTTTCTAAAAAACATATTAGGGACTATTTCTTAGGAGATGAACTAGTTGAATTATTTAAATTTTGAACATTAGTAGCGGCAGTATTTGGATTCATCATCTCCTGTACCATCTGCATCAGTTCGGTGTCACTATATTTGTCTACAATTTCTTTTTTTACACCCGCACCTATCAGCATGGCGCGCACCTGGACCGGATCCTTGATAGCTTTCTCTAGATCAGCGGCTGGAGCTGTCGCTGGCGCTCTTAAATCAGCCGGAGTGGCAGAAACGGTGCTAGTAGCGGCCACTTCAGTAGCTTGCATAGATTGACTACAGTCGGTACCTTCAGCACATAGCGGATTAGTCTTGCTTTGAATTTCTTTTCCATCTAGAATGCCGTCCCCATCGGTGTCTGGCAAATAAGGACTAGTACCATAAACATACAACTCATCAAAATCACTGAGATTGTCACGATCAGTATCACGAAAACGCAAAGCGTCTACAGTATCTACCTGATCTTTTATGGAAGCGGAAATTTCTTTGTTGAGAGCAAAACGATTATAAATATTATTTCGAATCTGGAGCATGCCCAAACCAATCGCTAAAATAGCAAAAGCCAACAGTAAGACAAAACCAATCTTCTGTTCTTTAGTCAAGATTGAGCTAATGGTATTTTGGCTTTCAGCCATAACCGAAATTATTTTATTAATTATACCACAGAAACCACATTATTATAATGTGGATATCTTTGCTAACTTTTCCCAATCTTCTACCGATAGCTCCTGGGCGCGCACGGTACCACTAAAGCCCATATTTTTGAGAGCAACTTTGAGAGCCTCTTTGTTTTGTTTGCCAAAAAAAGGCAATAAATTTTTGATTAGAAGTTTGCGTTTCTGAGCAAAACCGATTTTTACCATTTGGAAGAATTTTTTATTGAATTCGGTATCTGGACGAGGTTTATTTACTACCACTTTTATCACCGCTGAATCCACGGCTGGAGATGGCCAAAAATTATTACGCTTTACCTCACCTGCAATCTCAGCCTGACCAAAATACTGCACAGCAATGGCCAATACGGACATATCCCCGGGCTTAGCACAAATACGGTCAGCTACTTCCTTTTGGACCATCAGGGTCATTTCTTTTGGTTTATTGGCCAAATCTTCCAAAAATAATTTTAAAACCGGTGAAGTAATTTGATATGGCAAATTGGAAACTACTTTGTAATTTTTTGGAAAAATTTTTGGATCAGCGCGCAATACATTGCCCCAAATGATTTCAAAATTATCTTCTTGGGTTTGGGCAAGTCTGGAGCTGATTTCCTGCCAATATGATTCAAGCTTTTTTTCAATTTCAAAAGCGAATAATTTTTTTACTTTAGCGGCCAGATCCAGAGTGAGAATACCAAATCCCGGACCAACTTCAATCACAGTGTCCTTTTTGGTTACACCGCTGACTGCAATAATCATATCGATCACTTCCGGATTGATGAGATAGTTTTGTCCGTATTCTTTGGATGGCCGTAGTTGAAATTTCGCGCAAAGATGTTTGAGATAATCAACATTAAAAAGTTTTTCATTCATACTATATTTGTACATTCAATCCACCTTGTCTTAACATTTGTATTTTATTACCCATAGCCGATACAATG
>JAPLWP010000034.1 GCA_026396535.1 Candidatus Magasanikiibacteriota bacterium
CAAAAAGAACAAACCTAAAAAGGTATAGGCCAAAGATAATTTACCGAAAATATCGAGATTGTTTAAAAATATTTCAGCTTGCATTTTAGAAGCAGACGGCATTACCGCACCACTAATACTTAATTGAAAGGCACTTAACTCGGTTAATAATTTATTGGGAGCCGAATAATCCTTTGATTTTATAGCTTCGTTTAGAACACTTTGATACTGACTAAAAAAATTATTTGCCAGTTGGTTGGCAGGTGATAATTCAGACGGGTCACTTGACATCATCTCACCGGCAGTCCAGGTATTGTTTGGATCCTTGGGTATAGGAATAATTTTAAAAGCGCTACCACTAAAAATCATTCCAACAATATTGACCCTTTCGTCAACTTTAATTAATTCTTTTTCTAAGGTACCTCTATCAACGGGTTTTGAATCGTATGCTTTTTTTACCGCTTCCAAAATTTTATAATTACCTTGTTCATCAAAAAAATCCTTGTACGATGCCAATTTTTGATCTGTATTTAACAGTTTTTTGGTTTGTGAGCCAAGCTTTATTATTTTAATGGTGTACCAGTCATGGTTAGCGGCAAACATACTGAGAATTACTTGGTCGGCATTTAAACCATCAAAGGATTCACTTCCCGAAATTTTTCGCAAAAGTTCTCTATCAAGTGTATGCATCGGTTTCATTCTACCATTTACATCCTGAACAACGACTTTACTAAACAGTGCAGCATGATCTTCAGACACTACTATCTTGTCAGGTTTCACCTCTTCTATTCCAAATGAGGTAGTACTAATTAATGAAAAAATAAAAAATATAGAAAGTGCTCTGGACAGGCGAATTTGTTTCAACCTTTGTGATAGTTGATAAAACCTTGTTTTTTTGCTAACCAGCGTTAATGCGAAGCCCAATGTTAACATTATATAGCCAATATAAGTAATCCATGTACCCCAAAAATCATGATTCACACTTAAATAAGTTCCTCTTTCATCCTGATCAAAGGAAGATTGAAAAAACCGGTATCCGCCGTAATCCAAAATATTATTCATAAAAATACGGTAGTCCATTTTTTTGCCATTATTATCATCGGTCAGTTGTACTTCGCTGGCATAAGAAGCTGCACTGTTGGTGCCGGGATATCGGTCCATAATAAAATCTTTGAGTTTGATTTTAAACGGAACGACAATTGGTTTGGCGCCATACGATATTTCCATCTTTGTATTTCCTTCTTGAAATGTCACAGGTAAGCCTTGAACTCCTTTTTGTCCATACACATATTGTTCACTGATTTTTCCATTTATCGAAACTTCTAATAACAATCCGACAGTGCTTTCACTCGACATTTTCATTTTTTCACTAATAATTTTTAAATCACCGCCAATAAAATAATCTCCAAACACGAATCGATTCTCACCATCAGAATATAACGATCTCAATTTAAGTGGATGTGGAGTAGAAGATGGCCTCAAAGTATCCAACTGTTGTGTTGCCATGGTCATTTGTGTAAAAGTGTTTTGAGAACTAAAAAATAGTGAATCACCCCTTCGAAGGATATTAAAGGCTCCAGAGACTACATTCGTTGAAAAGTTAAAGTCAAGTCCATTTATATTTTTACTTTCACCTTCTTTAACAAAATATTCTTCTCTTCCGCCCGAGCCTGCCAACACAATTTTGATAGTGGGCTTGCCATTAGCCGCTGGAGAAACGGTCTGTTTGGGATTAGGAATTATACTTTTAACTTTAACCGTTACCAAGGCATCGCCAATCTTGTACTTTTCATTAAACGCCTTATTACCCTTTGAGGCAAATAGCGCAGG
>JAPLWP010000035.1 GCA_026396535.1 Candidatus Magasanikiibacteriota bacterium
ACAACATGCAGAGCTCTTTTCGCCAAAGCTGCAATTCAAAAATGGGCGATACATCATCTCGATGTCGTCACAGCGTATCTCAACAGTCCACTTCCGGAGTCAGATATTATTTTTATGGGACTTCCCAAGGAACTCGTTCTACGAGGGTACCCACGAGTAGTCCAACTCCGGAAAGCTCTCTACGGACTCCGTCAGTCCGGATACCTTTGGAACCAATTAATGACGGAGTTCTTGATTTCTACTGGTTTTAAACAGTGTTTATCGGACCCATGCTTATTCGTCGATGCAGAAAAAGATATTTTTCTTGGTCTATACGTAGATGACAGCTTTATTACAGGTCCTGACGCACCAGTTGCCAAAATAATTGAGGAAATCTCTAAACGTTTTAAAACGACAAACAAAGGTCTAATGAAGAAATTTTTAGGAATAAATGTAGAACAATCTAACAAAGGAACCATTTTCATCAATCAAAAGGATTATATTATCAAAATTCTTGAAAAATGCAAGATGTTAGAATGTTACCCAACACTGACACCTGCTGTCCCCCATTCAGTTTTATCAGCACCAGAAGGAAAACCAAACACGGACACATACCCATATTCAAGCATAGTGGGACAATTATTATGGATATCAATAATGACCAGACCAGATATCGCATATCAAGTAGGACAACTAACAAGATTTATCAGCAACTATGGTCAAGATCAGATAACAGCTGTAAAATACCTACTACGATATTTAAAAGGTACAATGAACAAATCTATAAAATATGACACGATGTGTGGAGAAAACCTCATAGCATACACTGACGCAACTTGGGCAAACGACTCCGATATGCGTTCCGTATCAGGAAATGTATTTATCCTAGGTGGCGGTGCCATATCTTGGTTAGCCAAGAGCCAATCAAGCGTAGCTCTATCATCATGTGCATCCGAATATTTTTCCTGCAGCGAAGCTGCAAAGGAAGCCGTATACAAACGAATGTTACTTAAAGATTTAAGATTCAAAGGTTTTACAGGAAAAGAAATACCACCCATCAACATCAAATGTGATAATCAACCAGCAATACTAGTAGCGTACGGTACAAACAAACACGCTCACGTAAAACATATTCTATTAAGAATACAATATTTGCGCGAATTAATCAAAGAAAATAAAATTTCATTGAGTTATGTACCAAGTTCGGAAAACGTAGCCGACGCGTTAACGAAAAACATTGCCAAACCGCAATTCACAATATTGCGTTCTTTACTTTTAGGAAATTAACACTACTATAAAAGAAAATTATCATATTTAATTAATTATTGTACTAAAAAGGGGGCATGTAGACATATTACATGTCTAGGGTTTTAGTAGTACAACAATAAGGAACTCCATACAGAGTTCTCACATTTTTAATTTTTATTCCGGACACTTTCCGGGACTATTTTTGATTTTTAATTCCGGTTTTAATTCCGGACAATACGGAGACTACGTATTACCAAACTCGTAGGATTGTCACACAATTACTTGGCTACGATTTGTTTGTTTACAAAATATATACACGTTTTGAAATTTCCAATTTCTTTACACTTTTAGAAAATTTTTATATTTTCCGATTAACTAAATTGTATTTAATTATTTTTGGTTAATCATTATTCAAATTAAATTTTGTGTAACAATTGGTTTTATCTTATAAAACTAATTTTCAAAATCGAAACTAAATTCGATTAATAGAATTTTTCTTTCCGGTCTGATTTGGTAAGGTTGTTGATCAACCTGCCATCAGGTTATGGAGCCAACACAAAGACCTGTGTTAGAAAAATTTTCCAATACACCCAGTTCGATCAATTTCACGACATGGAAGTCGATCTTTATTGCGAACATAAGCTCAAAAGGTCTATTGGCAGCTCTCTCTGAGCAAGAAGAGGATCTATCTGCAGCCAAACAACAAGCCGCTACAAAGGCAGATGCGATATTACTCTTTGATCTACTCAACTCTTTGGAAAAAGAGCCCAGAGTTTGGGCACTTCTGAACCACCCGGTTACAGAAATGCCAGTCCCATGGGCTGGATACAAACTCTGGATCTCACTCAAGAAAAAATACGATGCCAAAGCGATCCCTCAAGAGATCTATCTGGCTAAGATCAAAGTCTTGACTCTCAAATGC
>JAPLWP010000121.1 GCA_026396535.1 Candidatus Magasanikiibacteriota bacterium
AGAGCTTTTATTTTGGTAATAATTTTTTTCAAAGTATCGTCTGGAATTTGAGCAAATGATACCGTCATGGCTTCTTCAGATTCTACGGGGCGTAATACGATAGATTCTTTATTTTTATATCCAAAGGGAATAACCACGGTAGGGCACTGCCAAATTTTTGCGCATTTTTTGTCGGCCAAAATAGCTTCATCCACGATGGCGTCAATTTTGCGTAGTAATTCGAGGCGAGGTTTGGTGAGGTAAGCTTTGTTTAATTTGGCTTTGTTGATATTTTTTAGATCACCAAATATCGGCAATAAAACACGATTCACTTCTTTATGTTTATTGGTGATAGTAGGCGATAGGGCGCGTAATTTGGCCCAGCCTGGATTTGAGCCAATCAATAAAGCCGGGTGCGAATATGAACGCTCGTCACCTTGGACACCTACGGATTTTACCGGTAGTTTGAGTAGATTTGGGGCGATAGTCGTAGTTAAGTCTTTTGACCCGTTGGAGCACAAACAGCGAATAGCTAGGCCAGGACCAGGAAAAGGATGGCGCTGTACCATGCTTTTTGGCAGGCCAAGTTTGAGTCCGATAGCACGCACTTCGTCTTTGTATAATTCTTTGAGAGGTTCAATTATTTTTCCATCAGCGATCATTTGTTGTACGCGTGGCACACGATTGTGATGAGTTTTTATGACGTCAGCATTTTTGGTACCGCCGGATTCAATAGTGTCGGGATAGATAGTGCCTTGTCCCAGTAGCCAGCCACTGCCGCTCATATTTTTTTCTTTCATTATTCTGTCGGTAATATCCAAAAATAGATCACCAATAATTTTTCTTTTTTGTTCTGGCTCAGAAACATTTTTTAGCGCAGCCAAAAATTCTTTTTGCGCATTGTGTATATGAAGATTATCAAAGCCGAGTTTCTTTAGAGCCGTCGATATTTTTTTGGTTTCATTTTGGCGCATCGTACCGGAATCAATGTGTAATCCAAAAACTCTTTTTTTGCCAAGTACTTTTTCTAGCAAGGCAAAACAGACAGCGCTATCCACGCCACCACTGACCAGTAGAAAAACATTTTTATCTTGAGCTTCTTTTATTATTTCATTTTCAATCGCCGCCATCATCAAATTGGTATCCCAGTTTTTTTGAGTATCGCAGATATTAAAAATAAAATTATGTAGCATTTTTTTGCCCTCTTTTGAGTGGGCGACTTCCGGATGAAATTGAAAACCGTAAAATTTCTTTTGTGCATTATACATTGCGGCGATAGATTCGCTGTTGCTGCCGGCAATTTGAACAAATCCTTTCGGGAGTTTGCTGACATGATCGCCGTGGCTCATCCAGACATTAGAATTTTTTTTGACACCGGCAAAAATTGGGGCATCCTGTACTTTTAAATTTGCCAAACCATATTCACGGGCTTGGCCCGAGGCTACTTTGCCACCAAATATATCAGCCAGCATCTGGTGACCATAGCACAATCCCAAAATCGGCAAACCCAAATCAAATATTTTTTTATCTATTTTTAATTTTTTATCACGCACCAAACTACGCGGACCGCCCGACAATATCACGCCGCTAGCATTTTTTAGTTTGGACACAGGTACATCGTTGGCATAAATATGCGACACCACCCCAAGTTCGCGTACGCGACGGGCAATAAGATGGGTATATTGCGACCCAAAATCCAAAATTGCGATCTCGTTTTTGCTGTTCATACCGGTTGAGTTTCTATAGAAAAGTGTGTATACTATATCATATCTATCTATAATTTTGAATATGTACAGCCAATTTAGCGAGACTCTTACCTTTGACGACGTGCTGCTGATTCCACAGGCTTCTGATATTTTACCTAAGGATGCTAGTCTGCGTACTCAGCTTACTCGTGGTATTACTTTGAATTTGCCGTTTATCTCTGCGCCGATGGATACAGTGACCGAACATGAGATGGCGATTGCCCTGGCTCTGGCCGGTGGTATTGGTATTATCCACAAAAATCTCTCTATTGATAGACAGGCTCAGGAAGTGGCTACGGTGAAGCGTTTTCAGAGTGGTTTTATCCAAAATCCAATTTCGGTTTTACCTGAAACTAAAATTAGTGAAGTGATGAAAATTCGTGCCGAGCAGGGCTATAAAAAAATTCCAATAGTAGATAAAGCCGGAATTTTTGTTGGTCTGATTTCAGATACTGATTATTTTATTCCGGATGATAAAGATTTGCTAGTGAAAGATCGCATGTTACTAAAAAAAGATTTGGTAATTGGCAAAGTCGGTATGAGTCTCAAAGAAGCCAATAAAATGTTGCGCGATTTTCGTCTGCGTACTCTTTGTATTGTAGATGGTAAAGGAAAATTGGTGAGCATGGTGGCCCGTAAAGACATTGAAAAAAATCTGCAATATACCGAAGCTGTAAAAAATCAAAATAAACAATTGCTTGTGGGTGCTTCTATTGGTGTTGGTGTCTCTGGTATCGAGCGTGCTGAAGTACTGGTGAGTAATGGGGTAGATGTAATTGTGGTAGATACCGCGCACGGACACAGTAGTGGTGTAATAAATACTGTAAAAGAACTTAGAAAGAAATTTAAAAATTTACAAATCATCGGTGGTAATATTGCTACGGCTGAAGCGGCCAAAGCTTTGATCCTGGCTGGAGTAGACGCGGTGAAAGTAGGAATTGGTCCAGGCTCTATCTGTACTACTCGTATTGTAGCCGGCATTGGTGTGCCGCAACTTTCCGCAATTTTAGAGGTAGTAAAAGGAGCGAAAGCAATGAAAAAAGATATTCCCGTAATTGCTGATGGTGGTATCAAATCTTCCGGCGATATCGTGAAAGCGCTCGCTGCCGGGGCCAGTAGTGTGATGATGGGAAATATGTTTGCTGGCACTGATGAATCCCCAGGAAGTGTAGAATATGTCGATGGTCGCATGTACAAAATTTATCGCGGCATGGGCAGTATCGAAGCCATGGAGCACGGCAGCAAAGATAGATACGGCCAAGGCCATGTCGATGAGAAGAAAAAATTTGTACCAGAAGGTGTCACCGGACGTGTGCCGTATAAAGGACAAGTGAGTAGAATATTGTATCAGCTGGCCGGAGGTCTACGCAGCGGTATGGGATACAACGGCGCACCAACTTTAAAAGATCTTCAAACCAAAGCACGTTTTGTAAAAATTACTAATTCCAGTTTGGCTGAAAGCCATCCGCATGATTTGGCGAGTATGGATAGTGCGCCTAATTATCGGGGGGAATCATAAAAAATGAAAAAGAAAACTACCACTCCAATACTGGCTCAGATTTTGAAAAAGATTGCTCCGAGAATAGGAGCGAAAGTTATAATTGAACAAAAATATAAAATTGTTGGTCAGATTAATTATAAAGATGGGAAGAGAAGATATTTTAGATATTCAACAGTTGATCTAAATTCTGTAGGTGCTTCAGAAATTTCTAAGGATAAGGATTATGCTACATTTTTTATGAAAAAAATGGGTTATCCTACAATTCGTGGTAAAGCATTTTTTTCTCACGAATGGTCAAAAGCAATCGGTTCACCTTTGAATATTGATGCGGCTTATCGTCATGCCACAAAGATTGGTTTTCCGGTAGCGGTAAAACCAAATAGTGGTAGTCAAGGATTTGGTGTCTCGTTGGTATATAATAAAAATGATTTTTATAAAGCTCTAAAATTTATATTTAAAAAAGATAAAT
>JAPLWP010000006.1 GCA_026396535.1 Candidatus Magasanikiibacteriota bacterium
ACTATCGGGCCCATCATCTGACAAGGTCCGCACCAAGGTGCCCAGAAATCTACAAACACTGGAGTCTGGCTTTCCAAAACCTCAGCTTTAAAATTTGCGTCAGTAAATGTGTGTTCCATATTATAAAAAGTTTAAAAGTTAATTAAGATTGGATTTGAAACTAACTCAAAACCAATTTCTTTTCTTTTTTCTCTTCCTTATAAGCTTCCAAAATATCTCCTTCTTCTAGACGAAGTTTACCATCAAATTGCACACCACATTCAGTACCTTCAGGAATTTCTTTCACTTCCTGTTTACCAGTCTGCAAATGAGAGAGAGCGCCTTTACCAATAATTTCTTTATTACGTTTCACGCGCACTTTACAATCTTTTTGCAATTTGCCCATTTCCACGCGGCCACCCACAATCATATAGCCTTTGTCCGTACGGAAAATAGCCATGACTTTGAGATTGCCGAGTTCAGTAATAATTAATTCTGGGTTTAAAAGTTTTTCCAATTCTTCTTTGACATAATCAAAGAGGTCATAAATAATTTTGAATTGTTTGAAGACAACACCGGTATTGCCCATCATTTCATTGGCCAAAGAACTAGAGGCCACATTGAAAGCAAAAACTTGAGCACCAGTAGCTGAGGCTAAGGATACATCATCAGCAGTAATATTTCCCAAACCTTTGCCAACTACTTTTACACTTACTTCTTCATTTTTAATCTTTTCAAGTGAAGCGGTAATTGCTTCGAGCGATCCGAGCACATCGGTCTTAATAACAATATTAAAAGTCTTACGAGCTTCGTCGGCTTCAGTGTCACCAGTTGATACCACCGGACGTTGTTCCGCACCAGTATTTTGAACGCGTTTATTTTTCAAATTAATTTCTGTAGCTTCACCGACACTTCCCACATCCAAAATATCTCCCACGCGTGGTGCTAGTTTAAAACCAAGAATTCTGACAGGCGTACTAGGCACAGCGGTCTTGATATCTTCACCGCGATAATTTTTCATCGCGCGGACTTTACCATAAATTTCTCCATTCACTACGAGTGGATCATTTACCTTTAAAGTACCGGTTTGTACAAGCACAGTCGCAACTGGACCTTGGCCTTTGTCCACGTGAGCTTCAATCACTGTACCAGCCGCGGCGCGAGTGGCGTCGGCTTTTATAGTAGCAGCATTTAATTCAGCCAACAATAATATGGAGTCCAAAAGTTTATCAATATTCAAATTATTTTTAGCAGAAATTTCAATCATTGGCACTTCGCCACCCCAATCATCTGGGATCAATCCGTATTGAGAAACTTCAGAGCGTACTTTCTGGGCGTCAGCAGCTGGTTTATCAATTTTATTGATAGCCACAATTACTGGCAACTTGGCCGCTTTAATAATATTTATTGCTTCCACAGTTTGTGGTTTCACACCATCATCAGCCGCTACTACCAGAATAGCAATATCAGCTACTTTGGCACCACGAGATCGCATTACCGTAAAGGCTTCGTGACCTGGAGTATCAATAAAAGTAAGTGGAGATTTTTCTTTGGTTTTTGGATTATTCCAAACCACTTGATACGCACCAATATGCTGAGTAATACCACCGGCTTCACCAGACACGACATCGGTCGAGCGAATCGAATCAAGTAATTTTGTTTTACCGTGATCCACGTGACCCATCACTACTACCACCGGTGGACGAGGTGTGTCATTTCCAGAAGATAATATTTTTTCTAAATTTTCTAAATGAGTGGAATCCTGAACATCGGCTTTTTCTTCTTTGAGCACCGCGGAAAAACCAAGCTCTTGGGCCATCAATACTGCTGTCTCACGATCAATCTTTTCATTTTGAGTAGCCAAGATACCATTTTTCATTAATTCCAAAATCAATTTGTTGATTGGAATATTCAAAATATCCGAAAGTTCGCGTACTGTTAAGACGTTTGGTATTTCTACTGTCGCACCACTTTCTTTGCGGAGTTGGCGTTCCAATTCTTTTTCTTTTTCTTTGGCTTTTAATTCTCGGTCTTCCAAGACAAATTTAATTCGACGCCAATCACGCTGAATTTGAGCCGCTACACGATCATCAATTTTCACCGCACGTGCACCAATATCAAAACCAAACTCCGGCAGAATTTGCAGGAGCTTTGCAGGATGAACTCGAAGTTGTCTGGCTAATTCACTAACATTCATATTATTATTGGTTTATTATACTGTAAATTCTCAATAAAGTCAAACCTTACAAGTTGGTTGACTTTTGAGTAAATTAGGATTAATTTATCTATGTCGTAATGTCTCAGGTTACTGCTAACCACGGTACCTACCTGACTCTTCCTGCCTTTGAGGCAGACCCAGAGCAACAGCGTGCTACACAATAGGTCCGCTTTTACACCTCCCCCGCTGAGAGCGTCGACCGTCTTACCAGCGAGACAACACGACAGGGGTCGGGCGCACACATTTCTTCGTGTGCGCCCGCCCCATCCCTTTCCTATGAATAATGAATTTCTAAACAAAGATCTAGTCCTCATTGATAAGCCAGCCACCTGGACTAGTTTTGATGCGGTAAATTTTATCCGCTCCAGTCTCTATCATACCAATGGTATAAAAAATGTAAAAGTGGGTCACACCGGCACCCTAGACCCTTTTGCTACCGGATTGCTACTAGTGGCCATTGGCCGAGAGAACACCAAAAAAATAGATCAATTCGCCCATTTGGACAAAACCTATGTTGCTACTTTAGAGCTAGGCGCTACTTCCGACACATTTGACAGTACCGGCACTATTATAAAAAATCCTGAAGCCAAACCAATAGATTTGTCTGAAATCGAAAAAGCACTCAAAAGTTTCATCGGCCCCCAAGATCAGCTACCCCCGATGTTTTCTGCCAAAAAGGTAAATGGCCAGCGCCTATACAAACTAGCCCGCAAAGGCAGAGAAGTAGAGCGCGAGCCTAGCCACATCACTATTTTTGATATCAAACTTTTGGACTATTCTTACCCTCAGCTTAGCATTGAGGTCCATAGCTCAGCCGGCACCTATATCCGTACTTTGGCGGACGATATTGGCCGAACACTGGGTGTGGGAGCTTACTGCTGTGCCCTGCGCCGCACCAAAATTGGTGAATACAGCATAAATAAAGCTATAAAAATAAAACCTAAAACCGCTGGTTTAAGCAGAAAAAATCGCCATACTCAAAATTGGTTTAAATTGACATTTTGGAAGATTTGTGCTATGATAAAACCACTTAAATAACAAAACTGAGCTGACTGCAAAAACAGCAATTGGAAGAAACATAAAATTTGGCTAAAATGACTACAAATTTCAACATTTTATCGGTTGGATCGATAGAAAACCTCGCTTCAAAATCGACTTTTTCCCTCCTCCATTTAAATGCCACTCGTGTTAACGAGTAATTTGTAATTTCAGATCAAATTTTCTTCCTAGTTTGCTTAGCAAACTGCTGTCTTTCAGTTCACTCTGAAAGATTTTTTATATATATGAACTAATTGAATATTATTGCGGTAGCCATCATAGCAGGGGCAGCAGGTGGATTCTCCGGCTATATTTTACGCAAAAAATTAGCCCAGGCCCAGGCCAACTCCATGGAAGCCAAGGCCGACAAGATGCTCACCGAAGCCAAAACTAGACAACAGGAATTGGTAATCGAAGGTAAAGAAAAAGCTCAAAAAATTATCGACGAAGCCAAGACTGAAGAAAAACAGATCCGCGCTGAACTCCACAGTGCCCAACAGCGCTTGGAAAAACGCGAAACTATGTTTGATCAAAAGTTGCTTGAATTCCAAGATACTCAGACCAAACTCCAAGAAAAAATAGAAAAAGTAAAAGCTATCAAACAAGAAGTAGAAGATCTCAAACTCCAGCAGACTGAAAGATTGACTCAGTTGGCCGCTTTGACCAAAGAAGAAGCCAAGATGGAATTGCTCACTATCGTAGAAGAGGAAAGCAAAAATGATCTCTACGCTCGTATTTCCAAATTGGAAAAAGAAGCGACAGAACACTACGAAGAAAAAGCTCGCAACTTGCTGACTGAAGCAATCCAGCGCACTGCTTCTTCTCACTCCGCTGAAACTACCGGCTCCGTAATTCATCTTCCAAGCGAAGAAATGAAAGGCCGTATTATCGGTAAAGAAGGTCGCAACATTAAAACTATTGAAAAACTTACTGGCTGTGAAATCGTAATTGACGACACCCCGGAGTCTATTATCATTTCTTGTTTCTCCCCTATTCGCCGTGAAGTGGCTCGTTTGGCTCTTGAAAAACTTATGGCCGACGGACGTATTCAGCCGGCTCGTATTGAAGAATTTGTAGACAAAGCTAAACAAGAATTATCCTTGGCTATTAAAAAAGCTGGTGAAGAAGCTTTGTACAAAATGAACATTGTAGGTATTGATCCAAAATTGGTCAGCATTGTTGGTCGTCTCAAATATCGCACCAGCTATGGCCAAAATATCATGAACCATTCCATGGAAACTGGCTACCTCGCCGGTATCATGGCTGCTGAACTTGGTCTGGATCAATCCAAAGCTAAAAAGGCTGGCTTCTTCCACGATATCGGAAAAGCCGTGGATCAAGAAACTCAAGGATCTCATCCAGAAATTGGTTATGCAATTTTGAAGAAATTTAATGTTGACGATGATGTTTGTCAGGCTGCTCGCGATCACCATTTGGACAAACCTCAAAGCATCTATGCTTGTATCGCTAAAGCCGCCGACGCCATCTCCGGCGCTCGCATCGGTGCTCGTCGCGACTCTGTCGAGCAATTTGTAGCTCGTCTCGAAGAGCTAGAAAAAACCGCTATGTCTTTCCCTGGTATCGACAAAGTATACGCCATCCAAGCTGGTCGCGAAGTACGCGTATTTGTAAAACCAAATGAAATTGATGACTACGGCGCTTACCAATTGGCCAAAGATATTGCCCACAAAGTAGAAGAAGATTTACAATATCCTGGTGAAATTCGTATCAACGTAATTCGCGAATCTCGCATCATTGAATACGCTCGCTAAGGCGCTGTGGAAAAGTGATTATTGCCTATTGTAGCGAAAAAAAACCTACTGTGGTATAATAATTGTATAGATCTAACCTTTTATATATAAATATATGAACAAAGCTGAATTGGCTCAGGCGCTATCTGAAAAACTAAATATTTCAAAGCGTGAAGCCGAAGACATGCTCAACGCTTTCGTAGAACTCACCATCTCCACTTTGAAAAAAGGTGACGAAGTAGTGCTTACTGGCTTTGGTGCTTTTAGCGCCAAGACTCGTGCTGCTCGCACTGGTGTAAACCCACAAAAGCCAACTGAAAAAATTCACTCCCGACCTCGGCGTTATGAATGCCGTGCTCTAACCAACTGAGCTACCCTGACAAGTGAGTATTATACTAACAAAAAAACTGCCAAAAGTCAAGATAATACGGCGGCATTTACATCTATTTTTTTATAAGGTAGTATAAAAAAGCGTACCAAACCCCTTACCCAAATAAAAGGCTTATCATGTTCAAAGATACGGCTGACAAGCAAGTCAACAATGATTGGGAATGCCCACGTTGTCACGGAGATCCTGGCCATACTGTGGCGGAGCGCCCTGCCTGCCTCATGCAGCCAGATCGCAAAAAGGGCGAACCGCTGTGGCAAAAGCCGACAGAAAAACCTGCAAAGAAGTGAACGCCGTAAAACGGAATCAAGAGCCTTGTTCAGGCCCGCGGGTAGGACACCAAGATCGTCTCTACCCCTGCTAGCACCAAAAAATATTTTGGTTTTGGCAGGGACGATTTTGTAAAAATAAAAATCACCCTCATTTAGGGTGATTTTTTAATTGGGGTTTATCTCTTTTTAGCTGCCGACTTCACCAGTATCGGTTTTTTTACATTAATTTCAAAACTATTTTGATCTAATAATTTATTAGTTTTGAAATCTAATATTTGTACTTTTACTATATATTTACCATCAGCCAGTCTACTGTTCAAAGAACTACTGGCTTTAAATTTAAAGGTCTTATCTTTAAGGACAGAGGTGTAACCGCTTGCCTTGTCGACCACTTTACCACTGCCATTTTCTAACGTGCGAACAATTCTTACCTTCTGGGTTTTATCACTTTCATTTTTGTAAGAATAATTATAAGCAACAATACTATTTGGTTTGTAAGTTATAGTTTTAACTGGCGAAATAACTACTTTTGATTCTGGATTGGAAAGTATAAATTTATTAACAATTTCTGAAGTAGCTACTACGTCTGGCTTATTGATATTTAAAACTACTGGCGCTATAGATTTATTTGTATCTGAATTTACAAATACTTTATATGTCGCCGTTTCCCCACCAGACACTGAGCGAAATTTTACATAAATAATTTTCTGTCCATTACCGGCAGAAAGTTTAAATTGTTTTGAAGAAGCATATAACTGCCAGCTGCTGTTGGCGAAGTTTTGATCTTCAGAAATTGCTATCTGGACAGCGTTCGCAACAGAAAAATTTAAAGTGACAGTTTGATTATCTACAGAAGACACCAACACCGCATTCATCTGACTGGAAACAATTGGTGGCTGAGAGACAACAGAACCTCCACCTCCCCCACCACTACCACCACTTACAGGACAGCTATTAGTGGTAGCCGATGTGCTAGTAGAAAAAGAAGTTTCAATATTATCTGCATTTCTACCTTTTACCCTAAAAGAATACGAAGTGCCACAAGTCAAAGAAGAAAACACTGCTGAGGGCTCAGTCTCTCCCCCTACCCATCCAGAATTTGTGCTTGCTGTAATATTTTCTACATAGTAACTATCAGCATCGCCCGACCAAGAAACTGTAATTTGGGTAGCGCTGTTGGCGGCAGCCAACACAGAACTTGGTACGCTAGACAGAGCGTAAGCAGAAGCAATCGTGAACATTTTTTTATTAAAGAATTCGCTACTATCACCAAAAGTGTCACTTGCTTTCAAAGTAAAAGTACTTGTTCCAGCAACCAAAGATGTGCCACTAATTACACCCGTACTAGTATTAAAACTTAATCCAGTTGGTAAATCGCCACTAAACAAACTATAGCTTAAGGCACTTTGATTATTAATTGCTGATATAGTAGTAGTGGAATAGGTAGCACCCACAGTAGTGGTAGATAAAGTGGAAGGATTGGAAAAATAGACAAAATTAAACTCTACAACACGATTATTATTATAATCTGCGACATACAAAGAATTATTAGCACTATTATATGACACACCGTGCGGAGAATATAATCCACTTTGGGTAGTGGCAGAAGCGTTGCTGTCAAAATTTGTTTGACCAATTACCGCGTTGGCTGGAGTGCTGGTGGTAAGCAAATTATTTAAATCAAAAGAAAGCACACGGTTATTGCTGTTATCGCTTACAAATAACAAATTTTCGCTACTATCATAATCCAAACCATACGGATTATTTAATTTAGTGTGAGAAACACCACTTGTACCAGAAATAAAATCAGCTTGCCCAATCACTGCACTGGCTGGAGTGCTGGTGGTAAGCAAATTATTTAAATCAAAAACGGTTATGCGCTGATTGAATGCTTCTGAAACAAAAAGCGTGTTACTGGCAGAATTATAAACAGCCCCTTTTGGCCAAAATAACCGCGTCTGAGACGTAGAGCCTGAACTAGAAATAAAATCA
>JAPLWP010000137.1 GCA_026396535.1 Candidatus Magasanikiibacteriota bacterium
ATACATATGGACATTTTCTAATGCAGTCAACGCTATAAAAAGTCAAGCTGAATTCATGGAGCGGATATTGTCAAGTCATAAATGACGCGGCTAAAAATCGCAGCGAATAATTGACCTTGACATTCCACACCACAGAAATCCGCATGTTATAATAAGTCAAGAGTTTTTATAGCGTATTAGTTAATCTACTGGAACCCCGCGCGACATTAGACAAAATAATATCAAAAATTTTTATAGACTTTCAGAGAAAAAATATTTTTATTGATTCGCAAAAGTCAAGAAAATATAAAAATACAACTATACAGGACCACCAGAACCCAAAAACAACATATTTGCATACTAAACCATCATACACAACAATACGCAAACGCAATCCGCAAAGATAACGCATATCTCAGCGAAGACATATGGACGACGCTATCCTCACCGTTCAATCATTTTCAAAAAATATTTTCACCATTAGGCGATGTAATATGCGTATGTGAATGGATTAGATTGGAATATATATGAAATTCCCTATGAAAAAGTTTGACAACGCGGGAAAACGCGCGAATCTATATTATAATTTTGCATTTTACTCAGTGCGTCTCCCTTGCGTTGGTTTAATGTATTCGCACTATCTATAATATATTAATTTAGATCATTGGTTTGATTTGGTGAGCTTTGGGTCATAATGGGTTGTTTTGGTTTTGTTGAATTATTATAGCGATGATGTTGTTTTTAACGGATCGGGTATTTATATGGCCTCCTGGCTTTTTTTGATTATTTCAAAGGGTCTGGCTTTTTTATGAATTATTGGACCGCGTGGCTTTTGGAGGCATTTTCAATGACTCTGGCTTTTTTGTTATTTTTGAGGGGTCTGGCTTTTTATTGTATTTCTATATGTCTGGCTATGTGTATTATTATATATTGACGGAACATATATGTATATGGTAGTATATTATTTCAATGAGACACTTTATACCAAAACCAAGAGTCAGTTATGTTTATGATACGATGAGCACCATTGACCTCCGTGAATCTAATGGCGACTTGTCCATCAATCGAATCGCTGACCTCTTTGGTCTGAATCAAGCCGATTTCATTATTGATGATTCCACGCAGAATGTCTTATTATATTTTGAGCGAGTTGCGCTTCTTCGTAATCTTTTTGAGAATGATGATGAATTTCGAAAATGGCTTCGATGTCCCAATCCAGCCTTTAATGATACTACGCCGCTTGAACTTCTTCTACAAGATGATAAATTGCAATCAATGGCGGATGCCGTTGATGACATTCTTACAGGAAATTTAATGTAAACATATATGAATACTAATAACACACAACGAAAAGCAATCTGTCTTAAGGCAAACGATGGTATAGGTTTTGAGTTAAATTTGAATGAACTCAATAACTTCTTCAAGGATGGTTGGCGGGTTGAATCTACCGCCTCGGAGAGGGTTGCTATAACAAAGGGCGAAGGATATGAGCCATCCGTTGTTCGGGGAAATATTCTGGTCATTCTGGTTAAACCGTAATCGTATATATATATGAAAAAGAAATTCAGAGAGAGATAACGGATAACATATAATGAATGATGAATCAAACAAGAGGACTGGAGCAAATATTACCTACGTCACTGTATCTCAGGAATGGCTATTACAATTGATTGAGGCTGGTGATCTTATGTTGAAGGGAATCAATGAGGACGAAGAGGATTCTCGTTCATGGGAGATTCGGATGAAGGGCATTGAGAAATGGAATGCAGCGATGAAGAATAATAATTTATAAAAATATCTATATATGAATGACACGAAACGATGGATGAAGGCGAATTATGACTATCAGTTTGGCATACATTTTATAGACCACGAAGAGGATGATAACTGCGAATTCTGTCAATGCATTCCCCTCGATGTAACGTGTTCGGAGTGCAACTGGACGAATGTTGGCCTCTGGAATCTCGGAGAATCAGGCAAGCCTCGATGGGTTTGCCAAGGATGTGCGAAAAGGTCAGTCGATAAAACCAAGGGAACGCCAGTGGAGTCGCACCTTGCCAACGGCATTGAGGAGGGTAGGTGCGAACAGCCAGAACGGACGCCGGAGGAGCGGCACTTGAAGGAGGAGGAGCGGTTTGCACTCATGGCGTGTCGGAGAGTAAACGGCGAACCCGGACTTTGTGGCACCATCGAACGCCTCTGCCGCGAGTTGAATTCAAAAGAGACCGCCCGGCAAATCGCACAAGACAACTACGACATCATCAGCCTAGAATGTTCGGAACAACGAAAAATTAATAATACCCTTAACAAAGAGTGTGTCCAATTAAATACGGAAGTAGCTGATACTCGTTTGAGACTTAACACAGTATGTGATGCGGCAAGACGATTGCTTTTCGGGATTAGCCGTGGTGGAGATACAAAGATGGGCGCGGAGGATAATATGCGTGATGTTCTCGCCATAATAAACATCCTTACAAAGAAAACAACCATATGACAAAATTCATTAATACCGCCGTTGAGTTACCGACTGAGATTGGGGACTATAAATGCTTTATCAGCTACACGGATTCTGCGGG
>JAPLWP010000116.1 GCA_026396535.1 Candidatus Magasanikiibacteriota bacterium
TTCTTGTAATTTTACAAACACTTCCTGACGACTTTCAGCACGTGCCAAATCTGACAGTTCATTCTGTACTGTTTCCAGTTCTTTAAAAGCGACGCGATAATTTTCGTCCAATTCTTTTATAATTTTATCCAATTTATCCAACTCACTTTTATTGCTGGAATAAAGTGAACCATAATATTTTTCTTGCGCTTCACGCAAATTTATTTCTATTTCCTGACGCTGCTCCAATTTGCGTACTTGTTTGGAAAGCAGACGCAAACGTGGTTCCACTTCTTTGAGTAATGTATCCACCTGAGTCATGTTTTCTTCAGTGCGTGCCAATTTCAAACTGCCCTGATGATGTTTAATTTGATATTCTTTTATACCCGAAGCTTCATCCAAAAAATCTTTACGCTCCGCAGGTGTAACAGTCAACATTTTGTCTATTGTGCCCTGACCGACTATACTATAAGAGTGCTGTCCAAATTGGGCCTTGGCCAAAAGCAAATGAATATCCAGCATACGTACCGGATTACTATTGATTAGATACTCACCTTCGCCGCTTCTATATAGACGACGAGTGATCACCACTTCTTCCGCTTCAATATCTACTCGGTGATCCGAATTATCCAATACCATCGAAATTTCACAAGCACCCAAAGCACCACGGGCAGCTGAACCGCCAAAAATAATATCTTCGCTCTTTTTACCACGCAAAGTCTTGAGGCTCTGTTCGCCCATTACCCACCGGATCGCATCCACAACATTGGATTTACCCGAGCCGTTTGGACCCACAATGCCGGTAATACTAAAACGACCGTCCTTGGGCGGCAAAAAGTTTAATTTAGTCTTTTCGGCAAAAGATTTAAATCCCTGAATTTCTAGACTTTTGAGATACATAAATATTCGACTTATTATACCACAGCCAATTTATCTTGACAAAACCCCAAAATGGGGATATAATCGCCTGTTCTATTAATTATGAAAAAGATAGTTTTACAAATTCACGATAAAATCAAAAACGCCAAAAACGTAGTTTTGATCCCGCATCAAAACGCCGACGGCGACGCCCTGGGATCTGCGGGCGCGCTTTTTGATTACCTGACCTCTCTAGGCATTCAAGTGCGTATTTTTTGCCTTACCCCGCTGAATCCTCGTTTGAGTTTTTTGCCGCACAGTGAAAAATTGACTACTGACCAAAGTATTTTTTTGGATAAAGAAATTGATTATATTATCGTAGTAGATTCCGGCGACTTGGAATACGCTGGCGTGCATAATCTAATCAAAGATCATCCCGCTCAGATTATTAATATTGATCACCACCACACCAACAAACAATTTGGCGTGCATAATTTGGTGATACCAACTATGAGCTCGACTGCTGAAGTAATTTTTCATTTCTTACGCCATATTCGCGCACGCTTTACTCATCGCATTGCTACCGCCCTGCTTACCGGTATTATTACGGACACTGACAATTTCACCAATGCTGCCACCTCCCAAAGCGCTCTGGCCGCAGCCGGTGAGCTTATTCGCCATGGTGGCAACCTGAATCTAATCAATACCCATACGGTGCGCAACAAATCTGTAAATTTATTACATCTCTGGGGCGAAGTCCTTAATCGTCTAAAAAAACACGAAGGCCTAGATATGGTCTATACTTATATTACTCAAGCTGATCTGATCAAACACCAAGTCAGTGAAAACGACAGCGAAGGTATCGCCAATTTTTTAAACAATTTAGATGAAGGCAAACTCTCACTCATTCTCAAAGAAACTCAAGACGGAAAAATTAAAGGTAGTTTTCGCACCACTCGCGACGATACCGATGTCTCCGCACTCGCCAAAAAAATGGGCGGCGGCGGACACAAGAAAGCAGCCGGCTTCTCTACTGCTGGTACCATAGAAGAAGTTTTGAAAAAAATAATGGCGCTGTAATTTTCCGGTTGACCTTTGTGTATAATAATAGTAGAATAAACAATATTATTCGAAATTAAAATACTCATTATGTCCGACATTAAATCACAGATTCTCATTCCCACAGTTATCGAAAAAACCAGCTACGGCGAACGCGCTTATGATATATATTCTCGCTTGCTGATTGATCGTATTATATTTCTAGGCCAAGCTATTGATGACCATGTAGCCAATATTGTGATTGCCCAATTGTTATTCTTGGAAAATCAGGACCCAGGCAAAGATATCAAAATATACATCAATTCCCCAGGCGGATCCGTGTCAGCCGGTATGGCAATCTACGACACCATGAAATACATCAAAGCGGATGTATCCACGATCTGTATTGGTATGGCTGCCAGCATGGCCGCTGTACTACTAGCCGCTGGCGCCAAAGGCAAACGCCTAATCCTGCCAAATGCCGAAGTAATGATCCATCAGGTAATGGGCGGCATGGAAGGACAAGCCAGTGACATCAAAATCCACGCTGAACGTATCTTAAAAATGAAAGAATCCCTTAACAAAATTTTGGCTAGTCACACCGGCCAAGACATCGCTCGTATTGAAAAAGATACTGATCGCGATAATTTCATGGATGCCAAAGACGCAGTCGCTTACGGCCTAGTAGATAAAATTGTAGAATAATTTAGCTAATATTAGCCAAAAATATCCCAATTGGGATATTTTTTGTTTACACCCCTTGACAAAACCATTCATTTGTGGTATACTGATCAGTTGCCTAGAAAACTAGCAACAAAAAAACAGGTGTAAATACAAATCTAAACAACCCACAGACAATTTTGGATCCAGGTCAGTGCGCGTTATCAGATCAAGTAAGATATAATTAGCACCGACCCGTATCCACTACAAGCATGGGGATGTGTTGACGGATAGAACTGGCTTCGGCTCGTCTTCTCCCTTGACACATCTTCTTGGGTGCGGTTTCCGGGGAATTAATTTTCCCCACATAAACAACACTGCCTACTTCAAAAAAGTAGGCAGTTTTTTTATTTATATTTTTAATTATTGACCGGCG
>JAPLWP010000133.1 GCA_026396535.1 Candidatus Magasanikiibacteriota bacterium
GATTTATATGATATACAAGTAGCAGATGTTAAACAGTATTACTCCAATGGAATAGTTTCTCATAATTCCGCATTAATGGATGCTCTATCCTTCTGCATTTTTGACAAATCCTCCCGTGCGTTCAAGGCTGTCAACGTCATGAATAATGAGAAGATGAGTTTTTGGTGCAAATTCAACTTCGAAATCAATGGCGTGGATTACTTCATCGAAAGAAAGGCCATTCGAAACAAAAAAGGTGATGTCAAGGTTGATGTCGAGTTTTGGAAAGTAGAGAACGGAAATATCGTGACCCTTAACGGAGAAGCCCGTAGGGGAACCAATGACATTATCAGAGACTACGTTGGGACGTATGATGATTTCATTCTTACTGCTCTATCTTTGCAGGGAAACAACTCAAACATCATTGACAAAGGACAGTCTGATAGAAAGGATCTTCTTGCTCAGTTCATGGGAATCAATGTCTTTGACAAATTGTATAATCAAGCGTTGGAAGAAACCAAGGAGGTTAATACCTTGTTGAAGAATCTATCCAAAGAAGATTACACCAAAAAACTAGCCGAAACAGAACAGAGAATTGAAATCGGTGATGTTAATTATAATAAGTTGGTAAAGACCTATGAAGCTCTTTTGGTCAATAGAAACGACTTGAATGCCTCTATCATTGAGAAAAGTTCACAGATTATAAAGCTGCCTGATGTTATCAATGATGTGGATAAATCAAAATCGGATTTGGAAATTGTCAAGTCCAAGAAGTCTGCCAAAGAAGAATCAATGGCAGAGAAAAAGAAGGATGTGGAATCCCTAAAGGAAGAGAAGAATTCGCTGACGATAAAGGTTGGGGAATTTCAAAATAACAAAATTGAGGAGAAGCACGCCAAATATTTGGTATTGTGTGATGAATTAGCCGAAGCAGAAACAGACGTTGATAAATTGAAGTCGAGTGTATCATCGAAGATAGAAAAATTGAAACATTTGGATGAACATGAATATGACCCAAATTGTAAATATTGCATGAACAACATCTTCGTCAAGGATGCTATAAAAACAAGAGAAGAACTGACAGGCGATAAGACAATTGCCGTCGAGAAGGTAACAAAGGCCAAGACTATAAAGGATGAGATTCTCAGGTTTGGTAATATAGAATCCGACTATTCTTCGTTCATTGAAACAAAAAAACTATTGGAGTCCAAAACTTTAAAGTTTGAAAGGGAATCATCGGAGATTAAATCGTTGAATCTTGAAATAGGAAATTTGACAAATAGAATAAAAACGATTTCTGATGCTATTGACCTATACAATCAATCCATCACATCCATTTCCAAAAACAAGGAAATCGAAAAAGAACTCGCCATTCTTCGAAAAAGATTATCAAATTTGGATGAGACCATAAAGGATAAAAATAAAGAGGTTATGGAACTTAACGGAAACTTGATTTTATGGAAGTCACAGAAATCAGATATTGAGCAAACCATAGAAAAGATTAAAGGGTTGGAAAACAAGAATATTGCATATGAGTATTATCTCAATGCTGTAAAACGAGACGGTGTTCCATTCGACTTAATTTTGAAGACCATCCCCATTATCGAAAATGAGATTAACAACATTCTGTCTCAGATTGTGGAGTTCGGCGTGATGATTAATATCGAGGAAAAGAATATTAACTTGAACATCGTTTATGAGGATAGAAGTTGGCCTCTTGAATTATCCAGTGGAATGGAACGGTTCATCGCATCTCTAGCCATTCGTGTGGCGCTCATCAATATAAGCAACCTACCAAGGCCGAACTTTATTGCTGTCGATGAGGGATGGGCATCACTTGATTCTAATAACATGTCTTGCGTATTTTCTCTATTAACCTATCTGAAAACGCAGTTTGATTTCATGATTATCGTGTCGCACCTTGACGTTATGAGGGATTTTGTTGATTCCCACATTGAAGTCAAGAAGGAGAACGGGTTCAGCAAGGTGGTTTTTGATTGATGTTATAATATCTCCCAAATCTGATAAAACACCGTAGATATAGGGGTTCTCTCTATATTTATAGGTATGATAGAGAAAACGGGTAAAAAACTTAACCTAAAGAACGCATCTGTAGCTGTTCAGGACACCAATCCTAATTCGAAATTTTTCGTAATATCGGAATTTTCGGATATTTTAACAAGCGGAAAGAATACCATTGGATTCAATGGTTCGGATTATCTTAAACCAAATAGTCCAATTCTTGTTGAAGTATTGGATGTTAATGGAAACCCGTTATACACAGAGATAGCTAGGACATCCGATGCTATAAAGTATCGTGATGGCGTATCCATCATTGTCTCAATTTATGTCTATAATTCAACTCCCATTGGAACAGGAGAAATTATCATCGTTGGATATTTGAAGTCTGGAAAAAAGGTAAGGTGGCAAAGAAATGTAAGCATCAACTCAAGGGTAGCTAACACATCGAAGGTAAGATTTTATGATACTCCAGAAATAGAAGCAAAATCGATTCTTTCTGATATTTTTAACTACACCTCTGTTTCAGAACAAACATCAAGTGGTTCAGCATCGTCTCTAGCTGTTGACCCAGTGGTTAATTCTAATTTTATATTATTCGATGTAAATAGAAAACAACTGGATTACAGAATA
>JAPLWP010000134.1 GCA_026396535.1 Candidatus Magasanikiibacteriota bacterium
TAGTGTATCAGCCGAGATTTTTAAGCATCGCGAGTATCGAATCGCGGAAGAATCTATAAAAAATTCCGATATAATTCTAGACGTGGGTGCGCACAAAGGATTTTTTGCCGCTTATTGTACAGCTTTGAATTCCAAAGCAGAAATTTTTTGTATTGAACCTGAAAAAAATAATTTAATAGCTTTAAAAAATAATAAAAAAGATAATAAATTAAAAAATGTTACAATCATAGAAGCAGCCTTGAGTGACAAGACCGGCCAAGCTGATCTGGTAGTCACGGCCGATTCGCACAACCATTATCTAGACATTATCGCGGAAGAAGGCGATTCTATGCAAAAAACCACAACCTTTAATTTTTCTGATCTTCTGAAAGAGTATAAAATTAAATCCGTCTCTCTTTTAAAAATGGACATTGAAGGAGGGGAGTACGCTGTATTTAATGGACTCAATACTGAAGACTTTTCCAAAATAAAAAATATTGTAATGGAGTACCATAATTTCCCGGATAGAAACTATAAAAAAATTGAACAACAGCTACGAGAAAATGGTTTTGGGGTACAAGTTTTTCCTTCAAAATTTGATAAGACTATGGGTTTTATTTTTGCCAATAATAAAAGAATTTAATAATCTATGCAAAAAGCTTGGGTAGTGGCAGTAGACATGGGATATGGACATCAACGCGCGGCACATCCGCTGAGATTCTTATCTCCAAATGGTCATGTCATTTTGGCGAATAACTATGAGGGTATACCTAAAAAAGATAAAAGAATTTGGGATAATTCCCAAAGTTTTTATGAGTTCTTTTCTCGCGCCAAAAATATACCACTTATTGGTAATTTTCTTTTTGATCTTTCAATAGATAAGATGCAAAGAATTTTGAGTTTTTATCCTCGTCGCGATCTTTCTAAACCAAATTTTCAGGTAAAAATAAACTATAAGGCGATTAAAAAAGGTTGGGGAAAAGACCTGGTTGATTATTTTAATACTCAAAATATTCCTTTGGTTACTACTTTCTTTACAGTCGCTTTCATGGCCGAAGAACATGGCTTTAAAAACGATATTTATTGCGTAGTGTGTGATAGTGACATTGCCCGTACCTGGGCCCCGCTAAACCCCGCCAAAAGCCGTATAAAGTACTTGGCACCATGCCGTAGAGTAGTAGAAAGACTCAAAGAATACGGAATAAAGCCGGAAAATATTTTCCTTACTGGTTTTCCATTACCAGAAGAAAATCTTGGCAGTAAAAATTTATTAAAATTAAAAACAAATCTTTCGGAAAGAATAGTAAATTTAGATCCTGAACATCTTTACCGCCAGAAATATTTAGGCACTATTCGTCAATTCCTCAAAGGAGTGGATCTCAAAACTCGCCACACTCATCCTCTCACCCTCACTTTTGCCGTAGGTGGTGCTGGCGCTCAGCGTAAAATTGGTTTGCAAATTCTCAAAAGCCTGCGCAAAAAAATATTGGCCAATGAAATTAATCTAAATCTAGTAGCTGGAACCAGACGTGATGTTTTTGAATATTTTAAAAATTATATAAAGGAACTCGGGATGAGCAAAATTTTGGGAAAGAATTTATCGATTATTTTTTCCGTAGAAAAAGAAGATTACTTCAAGCAATTTAATAGACTACTAGTATCTACCGATATACTGTGGACCAAACCAAGCGAGTTGGTATTTTATACCGCTTTGGGAATTCCAATTATTATCGCTGAGCCACTAGGTTCTCAAGAAGTATTCAACAAGACTTGGCTCAAGACAGTAGGGGCGGGGATATCTCAGCAAGATCCAGAGCTCACTCACGAATGGCTATTTGACTGGGTAAACAGTGGCTGGCTAGCCGACGCGGCCATGTCAGGCTTCCTAGACGGCCGTCAATTTGGGGTACAAAATATCCAAGCCGTAGTTTTTGGCGGTGAAAAAGAACCTTCCAAGAGTTTTCAGTTACTCTAATTCATCTATTGCTTGATATTGTATAATTTGATATAATATCCCCTTAAATCATGGGGTGTTTCGTGTTGGCCCTAGAAAAAAATTATGAAAAAATTGTTGTATTTTTTCGGTATTCTTTTGTGTTTAGGAAGTGTTTCAGCGGCCCAAGCGCGTTCGGTGGATTTCTCCGGTTTCTCCTGGCAAATAAGGACGGAAGCTGGTTTTCCAGGTCCTAATACTTGGGGAGATAATGCTAAAGAGGTCTTCGTAGACAGCACTGGCAGATTACACCTATTAGTTTCTATACAAAATGGACAATGGCATTCTACCGAAGTTTATCTGGATAAATCTTTAGGATATGGTCAATATATTTTTGATATTGATTCGGCCGTAGATAAGTTAGATACCAATTTGGTAGCCTCACCCTTCTTGTATCAAGACGATTCTCATGAAATTGATATTGAATATTCTTATTGGCAAATTCCAAAAAGTCCAAACTTACACTTTAGTGCCCAACCTTATTTGGTCAAAGGTAATATTAAAAGTTTTAATGTGAATCTGGATCCCGGTACCACCCGCAATATCATAGATTGGCAGCCAAATAAAATATTATTTTCCACAGTCCAAAACAATGAAATAATAGCTAATTACGAATATACTGGATCCAATAATTTTAATCCAGGTAAAGAACAATTACATTTTAATTTTTGGCAAATAAACGGCTCTGCTCCTCTCAACAAAACTACAAATGAATTTATAATCAAAAATTTTAGTTTTATCCCATATGGTAGCGATTTAGCCGTGGCACCGCCAACTCCTTTAATTTCTTCAACACCTGTAGTTATCGATCAAACACCAGCGGCGGTTCAACAAAAACCAGTAGTAGAAAATTCCGCTCCTGCGCCAGTAGAAAAAAAGAGACATCATCGTCATAATAAAAAGAGTCATCGAAGATAATTTTAAATAAAAAAAGAGACACTCGTCTCTTTTTTTATTAGCCTATCCTAAATTATTTATTCAAAATAGATGGTGGGGGATTAAAATTTGTTTTTTGGATACCATAATTTTGGGCAATAGTCGGATGAAGTGGCGGCGCTTGCCTAGCTTTATTTATTTCATCCGCGCTGGCCACACTCTCTATTACTCCAATTCCAAGCATAGCCAAAGCACGTCCAACAGCGCTTGTCTCAGCATTTTCCAAAGCAGAAGTTTTGTTGATGTAGCCTACTCCTTTTACTACCTGAGAATATCCGGTAAAAAATCTTTCTGACTTATCGGTGTCGGGAGTGACAGTGGCTTTGATAATAATATACTCACTTTCAATTGGAGAAATTAATTCGGTTTTTATAGAGCCGTTCAGATAGTTTTCATTGAAAAAAACTATCCTGTCAGCTACCAATACATAATTTTTACCTTGAATTTTGACAGCTTTTTCTTTAAGCTGTTTGTCTGGAGATTTTTGTTTATCATCGTTAATCATATAATTGTGGTTATATAAATAAAGACTGCTGAAGAAAAACCTTACATATTAATCATATTCCTGGGTATAGGGGCGCGTCAAGCAAAATAATAGGTAAAAGCACTGTATAATATACCAAATGCCCGAGAAACCAGGCTGACATAAGCAAAAAAGTGTGTATTGACAATTTCATTAAAATTAACTATAATTAACCGCAGTTATTAGACAATTTATTCCGAGGTAGCGCAGCGGTAGCGCAGTTGGCTGTTAACCAATTGGTCGTGGGTTCGAATCCC
>JAPLWP010000043.1 GCA_026396535.1 Candidatus Magasanikiibacteriota bacterium
TTGTATTCAAAAGACGATAGTACATCGGACCAAATAGACGCTGCACTGCGTTTCCGGTGCGCCCTACGGCGTAGGCATTTTGCCACATAGCATAGCTATCAAGTTTTACCAACTCAGCAGCATTACTGTCGTTGGAAATAGTGCTTAGACGCAAAGCGGTTTTCTTATCCCCTACTGTTACATCCAAATTTATTCCTTCTTTAGACAGGCGGTTGTTGGTAGTTTCAATAAAATTACTTAGATCTGCCCTAGTCATGTTTCCCAAATGATAATGACCGGCATAAACACCCGGATAAACCTTATTTTGATAAAGTTTTAAATATGCTGCAGCTGCTCCAGATACTGCTCCAAATACTATCAACAAAGCCAAAAAAAATAACCCTGTCATTTTGAGCCAGCGTCTAGAGCGGATACTTGTAGGAAAAGTTTCTTTTATTTCTTCGTTCATAATTATTCTTCCACTATAATAATTGGAATATTACCATCCACTTTGGTTTTTGGCAACGCTACTATCAGGATGCCATTTTTGAACTCGGCTCGAGCCATCTCTACCTTTACTTCGACTGGCAGCACAATCGTACGAGAAAATTTCCCCCAATAACATTCGCGATAAAAAAAATCTGAATCTACAGTAAATGGAGACTGGCGTTCGCCACGAATAGTGAGCACATCATTTTGCAAATGGAGTTCCAAATTCTGGGCTTTACATCCGGCCATGGGCGCCACTATGATCACCTCATCTTGGGTTTGAACTACATCTATCGCTAGCTGACCTTCACTGTTTAAAACCGAAGATTCTACCGAACTTCCCTTCATGAAATCAGCTAATATAGAAAAATCATCTGCATTGTTTTCAAGTGGCAGAGGAACGTTATTTTTGATCATATATGACTATTATACAATAAGATCAAACGGTTGGCAACGAAATTAAAAAAATGTTATTAGCGCTTTGGAACTTTTTCGTGGATTTTGGAAGCAAGCTTACGCTCACCACAGTATTCTTTGACGGCTTCAAGAAATACTTTACCGTATTTAGCCAATTTAATATCTCCAAACCCAGAAATCTTTCGAACATCTTCCAGGGCCTGGGGTAAATACGCGGCTAGCTCGAGCAGTGTCGCATCGGAAAAAATTAGATACGCCGGTACATTTTCTTTTTGTGCCAATTCAGTGCGTACAATTTTGAGTTTGGCAAACAATTCTTCTTCATATGGAATATCTCCCAGCGATGCTTTTTTGCTTTTTTCTTTCACCACTTCTTTTTCTTTTTTATCTGCAATTTTTACCAAGAAAATTTTCTCTTTGCCCAGCAATACATCGCGGCTTTTTTCAGTCAGTGCCAAAATTGGATATTCACTACCGACTTGCTTGAGATAGTCAAAAGAAATAAGATCTTTGAAATAACGAAACCAATCCTCTTTTGGAATATCACTGCCAATCCCGTAAGTTTTTAAAGTTCTGTGATACTCACTGATTTTTTGATTCTTGGAACCGCGCAAAAAATCTACTACATAGGTAAGACCGTAGCGGCTTTCCAATCGGGCCACAGCGGACAAGGCTTTTTGGGCGATTACTGTAGCATCAAATTTTTCTTGCACTGTCAGACAAACATCACAATTATCACATTTTTCCGGCGCTTCTTCATCAAAATAATTCAATATAGCGCGACGACGACAAGCGTGCGCTTCACACAATGTGGCCATCTGTGAAAGTTTGTGAAGCATGATACGAGTTTGCTCCGGATTGTTTTCTACGGATGCAAAATTCTTTAGCTTCATCACATCACCGCCGCTATAAAATAAAATTGCTTCACTTTTAAGACCATCGCGTCCAGCGCGACCGGTTTCTTGATAATAACTTTCAATATTTTTTGGCAGGTCGCCATGAATTACAAACCGTACATTGGATTTATTTATACCCATGCCAAAAGCAATCGTGGCCACAATTATTTTTACTTGATCTTTGATGAACAGATCCTGATGCTTCTGTCGTTTGTCTCCATTTAATCCAGCGTGATAAGGTTTCACCGAAAAACCATCGTCCTTTAATTTTTCCGCCAATTTGTCGGCCGAGTTGCGTGACAGTACATATATAATACCAGAATCATCGCGATGTTTTTTGAGATACGCTACAATCTGCTCATACATTTTGCGTTTTGGCTCGACACTATAATGAATATTTGGACGATTAAAACTAGATGTAAAAACGCTTGGTTTTTTTAGTTGTAATTTATTTAAAATATCATCGCGAGTAAGCTGATCCGCAGTAGCGGTCAAAGCGATGGTCGGCACTTGAGGAAATTGTTTTTTGAGCGATGACAGCAAGCGATACTCCGGACGAAAATCATGACCCCAGCTAGAAATACAGTGTGCCTCATCTATTGCAAATAAAGAAATATCCAATTCTCTCAAAAAAACCAAAAACTGCTGATTGTTACCAAGCAATCTTTCGGGAGACACATATAATAATTTTATTTCTTGTCGTTCAAGCTGTCTATAAATATCCGAAAGTTCATCATTATCCAGCGATGAATTCATATAGGCCGCTTTGATGCCATTGAGACGCAACGCGTCCACCTGATCTTTCATCAAAGCGATGAGCGGAGAAATTACTACTGTCAGACCACCAAAAATCAAAGCCGGTATTTGATAACATAGCGACTTTCCCCCACCGGTGGGCATCAAAACAAACGCATCTCGTTTTTGCAAGATGGTTTGAATGATTTCTTCTTGGTTGAACCTGAATGATTCGTAACCAAACTTAGTTTTTAGAATTTGGGCTGGAGACTGCATTGGTTATTGTTTATTAGAATGTTTATCATATCATATTATATTAAACTTGTCTGCTCATCAAATAACTGGCAGAACTATTGAAAAAATGGCTAAATAAGGTATAATAAACTGATTAAATTAATTCATAAAATTAAATATGAAAAAAGATAAAATCATTTTTTGGATCACAACTACTATCATCTTCCTATTTGAGGGTGTACTGGTGGCACTTACTTCTCAGAGCGAAATGGCTGTAAAAGGAATTACCGGCCTAGGATACCCGGTATATTTCGGCACTATGCTCGCTGTTTTCAAAGTACTCGGTACAATAGTTTTGATGGTTCCAAAATTTCCTAAAAATGTAAAAGAATGGGCTTACGCTGGATTTGGGATTGATTTTATCGCCGCCTTGGTCAGTCTGTGGGTAGTGAATGGATTTGGTCCAATGCTAATTATGCCTGTAGCTTTTATTGCTATTTTGATTCTTTCTTATCGTTCATACCATAAATTAAACGGATAAATACAAATAATAAAAAGAGTGATTTAAATCGCTCTTTTTTTATTGATAATAATTTAAATTAATTACCACCGGACAAATTATTTTTTATCATGGACAGTAATATCATCACGATCTAAATGCATTTTGTCTCCATGTAATTTGTAGGATACCGGTACATTATCGCCAACTTTAAAAGCATCAAACTGTTCTTTAGTCACCTCTACAGTTTCCAACTTATCTTTTCCATTTCCAGTCGAAGAACCATCTTCAAAAGAAAGAACTAATTTCCAACTTGCTGGAATGTGAATTGCGGTCGGCACCTTACCGACCATAACAGGCATATGAACTGATTCGGTGTGTTGTTTATCGACAACCTGAGGTGTTCCTTCTTCAATTATTTCAATTGTTTCTTTGCTTTGCACACTTTCTATACCTTGGTTGGCTACTTCGCCTATACCGGCGCCAATAGCCAAAGCACCCAAAAAGCCAGCGGCCTTTTTCATAAAACCACTTCTACTCTTCTTTGCCTCTTCCTCCAAATCAGGCCTATAGCCGCCAAATTCTCCACCCATATAAATTAATTAAAAAATATTAAATAAAGTATAACATACACTCACATTTCCTTGCAATAAGACATTTTTATGTAATTGCACTGCTCTAAATTTAAAATAAAAAACATCCCGATAAAATCGGGATGTTTTTGAAATATGAACAATCTGCTCATATAAGCGTGACCCAGCGGTGTGTGATTGACGGTATCAGAACTGAGGAAGTAGATTAACTATCGTTTGTTCACATTTGATTCAACAGCCGTTTCGCCAACCTATACATTTCTTTATAATTATTTTTAT
>JAPLWP010000022.1:0-3483 GCA_026396535.1 Candidatus Magasanikiibacteriota bacterium
CGGCTGTGAAATTATCCGATCGCTATCTGACCGATCGCTTCTTGCCCGACAAAGCCATCGATCTCATGGATGAAGCCGCTTCCGCACTACGTCTAGAAATTAATTCCATGCCAGAAGAATTGGATAAGATGAAACGCCAGATGATCAAATTGGAAATTGAAAAACGCGCGCTCAAAAAAGAAACTGATATAGAATCCAAAGAACGTCTGAATAAATTAGAAAAAGATTTAGCTAATCTAAAAGAACAAAGTGGCGAGCTCGAAATAAAATGGAAAAGTGAAAAAGAAATCATCACCAAAATTCATGATTCTAAAAAAGAAATTGATCGCCTCAAACAACAAGCTGAAATCGAAGAACGTAAAGGCGACCTTCAAAAAGTAGCGGAGATTCGCTATGGTAAAATTCCAAATCTAGAAGGCAATATTAAAAATGATGAAAAAAAATTAACCGAGATTCAAAAAACTCAAGGCATTCTCAAAGAAGAAATCACCGACCAAGATATCGCCATGGTACTGGCGCGCTGGACCGGCATCCCAGTTTCCAAGATGCTTCAAGGTGAAAGTGAAAAACTGGCCAAGATGGAAGGCGTGCTCCAAAAAAGAGTAATCGGCCAAGACGAAGCGATAAAATCCGTAGCCAATGCCATTCGCCGCTCTCGCGCTGGTATTGCCGAGCCCAATCGCCCTATTGGTTCCTTTGTATTCCTCGGTCCGACCGGTGTAGGTAAAACCGAGCTCGCCAAAGCCTTGGCCGAGTTTATGTTTGATACCGACGAAGCGCTGGTCCGCGTGGATATGAGCGAATACATGGAAAAACATAGCGCCTCCAAGATGATTGGCTCCCCTCCAGGCTATGTCGGCTATGAAGAAGGTGGCCAGCTTACCGAGATCGTGCGTCGTCGTCCTTATGCGGTAATTCTTTTTGATGAAATTGAAAAAGCGCATCCAGATGTATTTAATATTTTATTGCAGATTCTGGACGAAGGTCATGTGAAAGATGCCAAAGGCAGAAAAGTAAATTTCAAAAATACGGTAATAATTCTCACCAGCAATATTGGCAGTCAGATGATTCTCAATCTCAATAAACGCGGCGAGTTTGGTTTTGATGGTGGCGGCAACAAATCAGCCAAATCCAAAGAAAAAACTATGCGCGACAAAATCATGGACACCCTACATGAATATTTCAAACCAGAATTTCTCAATCGTCTGGATGAAGTCATCATCTTCCACGCACTATCCGAAAAACAAATTTCTTCTATCGTGGAATTGCAGCTGGAAAAAATTGCCAAACGTCTTCAAGAAAAAAGAATTACTTTGGAATTTGGCGAAGATGTGAAAAAACATATCTCCAAAGAAGGCTACGAACCAGACTTTGGCGCGCGCCCTATCAAACGTCTGATCCAAACCGAAATTTTGGACGAATTATCCCTACAAATCATCGAAGGCAAAATAAAAGATGGTCAAACAGTGAAAATAGAGATGGAAAAAGGCAAAATCGTCTTTAAATAAGCCAAAATAATAAAACCTACCACAATGGTGGGTTTTTTGTTGGTTTTTCGGTTGTGCCCCATATATATAATATGGTATAATAGCCCACAACTTAACCATACAAAAAAGCCTTAGAAATTATGAAAAAATCATTAGTTATTTTATTGTCTTTAATAGTTTTTGCGCCTCTCATGGCCTTGGCGCAAGCGGATTTTAATCCGCAATATATCATTTCCGATAACGAAATGTTTGATTATAAAGGTTGGACAATTTCCGACATCCAAAAATTCCTCGAAGCGCGCGGGAGTTATCTGGCCAACTATCAAACCGAAGATCTAAGCGGCAATCTACGCACTGCCGCCGGGATTATTTATGATTCTTCTCAGACCAATCAAGTAAATCCCAAATATTTATTGGTAACTTTACAAAAAGAACAAAGCTTAATTACCGACGACTCCCCTGCTCAAAAACAATTAGACTGGGCTACAGGCTATGCCGTCTGTGACAGCTGTGATCGTCTAGACCCAAAAGTAGCCAAACACAAAGGCTTCGCCAAACAAGTAGACGACGCTGGCAGCATCATGCGTTGGTACTATAATAATAAAGACAGTAATCCAATCATCAAAAAGAAAGACATTACTCTAAATATTGATGACACTGCCGTGACTCCCCAAAGTTGGGCTACTGCTTTTTTATATACCTATACTCCTCACTTGCACGGCAACCAAAATTTTTGGCGCATCTGGCAGACTTGGTTTACCCAAAATTATCCAGACGGCACTTTGGTAAAATCCAACGAAGCTAGCTCGACTGATGTCTGGCTTTTGCAAAATGGCACCAAACGCAAATTTAAAAACCAAGCCGTGTTGATTTCCCGCGCTGATCCGAAATTTATCGTAAGCGTAGCACCTTCTGAACTTGATAATTATAAAACTGGCTCTGATATTTCTTTGCCAAATTATTCCATCTTGCGTACTGAGCTTGGACAATATTATCTGATTGATTTTGATGCTATTCGTCCTTTTGATTCCGAAAACACCGTGCGCAGACTTGGTTTCCAGCCGGATGAAACTATCGACGTATCTTCGAGCGACCTTATCAGCTATGCTCTTGGGCCATCGATCACTGTTTCCTCTACCGCTCCTACCGGTGTGATTTATCAGATAGCCGATCTCAATAATTCTTACTACCTACTCAAGGATAATAATTTTTATCCAATCACGGACAAAAATCTTCTCACTACCAATTATAAAAATATCCAGATAGAAAAACATACCAAAAAAGATTTAGCTCTCTATCCGGTAGTATACGACACCCCAGATATTAAAGACGGCCTACTACTCAAAGAAACCGATAGCGACACAGTATACGTCATTGAAAAAGGAAAAAAACGCCAACTCGCCGACAGCGACACCTTTGATGCGATGGGCTATAAAAAAGAAAATGTTATTTCGGTAAATATTGCTACCCTCATCGGTATTCCCGAAGGCGACAAAATTTTCTTAAACGGCAGCTTGCTCAATGCTAAAGAAAAATTCTTGGGTGATTCCGAAGCGGAAATAAAAGATAACTACGGATCCAAATTGCCGGAATACCTAGTAGCCGAATATCCAAGCGGCCGCATATTATCTGGCAAAAATATTGATACCAAACGCTCTATCGCCTCTTTAACCAAGCTCATCACCGCTCTCACCGTACTTGGCGAAAAATATAAACCTACTCAAACTATTACTTATAGCACCAACCTCTACGGTGTCGAAGGCGGCAACCTCGCTATCAAAGACGGAGAAAAAATTACCGCCAAAGATGCTTTCAATGCGATGCTTGTCGGCTCTGCCAACAACACCACTCGTATGTTAGCTCAAGCCACCGGACTCACTGAGAAAAATTTTATCGCTGAGATGAATAAAAATCTGGACACTTGGGGCATGGATAATTCCAAAGTCTCAGATGTTACCGGACTAGACCCAAACAATAAATCTACTTCTCGCGACCT
>JAPLWP010000022.1:3507-5934 GCA_026396535.1 Candidatus Magasanikiibacteriota bacterium
TACTTCTCGCGACCTGCTGAAAATTTTTGTGAAGGCTTACAAAAATACTGAGCTCAAAAAAATAATGGAGCAAAGCAGTTATACTTTCAAAGAACTTTTGAGCAAAGATAAAATAAAAAGCCACACTATTAAAAATAGTAATAAATTGGTGGCCAAACCAAACAGCGCTTATAAAATATTATCCAGTAAGACTGGATACATTGACGAAGCTGGTTCAAACTTGATAATGTTAATTGAAAGCACCAAAGATAAAAAACAATATGTGATAATCACTCTGGGCAATCCCGACTATGCGAACCGCTTTGTCGAGCCGGATAAAATCGCTCAATGGATTTCCACTCAAAAATTAAATTTAGCATCAACTAAATAAAATATATGTCTCTAGTGTTTGCCGCTATCGCTCCTCACCCGTCGATGCTGATACCAAGTATTGGCAAAGATAAAGTGAAAAAAATCGAAAAGACCAAAACTGCACTGACCAAATTGGAAGAAGAATTATATCTGGCCAAACCAGATATCGTAATGATCATCTCTCCCCACGGCAGTTATTTTTCCGATTCTTTTACCGTGAATGTGTGTCCGGAATTTGAAACCGATATGAAAAAATTCGGCGACCTCACCACCAAGCTCAAATTCAAAGGCGAAATGCATATTAGCGCCAACATCGCTCACACCGCCAAAGACGAAGGTATCCCAGTATCCATGGTGACAGAAAAAGGATTGGATCATGGCACCACCGTGCCACTATTTGCTCTCTGCCAACATTTGCCAGATATCCAAGTACTGCAAATTGGTTTTAGTGATCTGGATTATAAGACTCATGTAGATTTTGGATATTTTCTCAAAGAGATGATCATGAACAGCAACAAACGCGTCGCGGTGATTGCATCCGCCAACATGTCACACTCTCTTCACACCGATTCCCCTGCCGGATTCAATCCAGCCGGAGAAAAATTCGATGAAAAAATTCAAGAATTTTTATCACACAACAATACTTCCGGCATGCTTCAAATGGATCCAGAATTAATTAAAAATGCTTCTGAATGCGGCTTCCGCTCCTGTTTGATTCTACTAGGCGTGCTCAAAAATATGGACTACGAATATCGTAGCTATGTTTATGAAGCCCCAACTGGTGTCGGCTACCTCACCGCCAATTTCGTCTTTTAATTATGTTCGCCAAAGTTGCTCCGATTCGCCGCATGCCTAGCTCTATTTCCGAGCTGGATTATTTGGTGGATCAGAAAAAAACTCCTGGTCTTGAAATCGGGCACTTGGTACATATTCCTTTTCGAAATAAATTAATTTTTGGTTTGGTGACTGATCTGATTGATAAAGAAACTGAAGTCGCTAAAAGTAAAATAAAGACTGTCGAAGAAATTTTTCTCCAAGAAGTGGCTGTCTCGGCCGCGCAGTTAAATTTTCTCAAAGAAGTATCGGAATTTTATAAAGCACCGCTTGGATTTATTTTACAAAGCGGTCTTTTGCCTTTGAAAAAAACAAAGATAAATAAATTGGCTCTTAAAAAAATTGAGAAGATCAAAGCCAACAAAGCTACTAAACCAGAATTAATTTTATATAAAACTCCGGAAGAAAAAAATAGTATCTTACAAGAATCAATTTCTAAAACCGGACAAACTTTAATTATTGTTCCGGAAGTAAGCGCGATTGCTGAAATCGCAAAATTTTTACCAAAAGATATTGCGATTATAAATGCCGAACTAGGAGAAAAAGAAGCTTATGATCTCTGGCACAAAATTCGCAACAATGAAATTAAAATAGTTATTGGTACACGCTCCGCGCTGTTTATGTCTTGGTATGATCTGCAAACCGTGATCGTAGATGATGAAAGCAACGCCAATCACAAAAGTTGGGACATGGCCCCACGCTTACACGCCCGCGAAGCGGCCATGATGTTGGCCCACGCACATAGCGCGCAATGCATCCTCACTACTCACACACCGAGCGTCGAGAGCTGGTACTTTGCCCGCGCAAAAGTATATGCCACCGAAAATAAAATTTTACCACTCCACACCAATTCATTGTTGATCGACATGCGCGACGAACGCCGCGGACGCAACTATGGATTCCTCAGCAACGATCTGCGCGAAGCGATGAAACAAAAAACTGATGGTGATATATTTTTATATCTCAATCGCAAAGGCAGCTCATCCTATGTCGGCTGCCGTGATTGTGGATTTGTAGCCAAATGTGACACCTGCACCCGTGGCCTAGTATTTCATGAAAAAACTTCTACCCTAGAATGTCATTTTTGTCACACCAAAAAAGCGATGTTTTTATCGTGTCCCAAATGTCGCGGTACAACTGTAGTCATGTATGGCGCCGGTACACAGCTGGTAGACAATGATCGCAAAAAAAATAATACTTTCAACCGCGAAATTATCCGCCTGGACGCTGACACTCAAAATC
>JAPLWP010000009.1 GCA_026396535.1 Candidatus Magasanikiibacteriota bacterium
TTTTACTTCCACTTGGCCGGAAGTACTAGCCGATCATCATGCTGTGGCATTAGATCCCAACGATCTGCTTCCGCCTAGGTCACGGTGGTCGTGCTCCTGGAACGTGTATGGTAAATCCAGGTGCAAGCCATCCCCAAGTACGGAGAAGCGATCAAGAGAAACAGCACAGGCAGTGTCATGGCAGTATCCGATACGGCGCGGTGGAAGGACATTGGAGGAATTTCCTCCAAATCAGCTATCACTATATATAATACAAGACAAGTTGTCAATATATTTCTTGCTTTTTTCCACATATTTTCGTATAATTACCATTAATTATGCAAAAATTACCAAAAGTTATATTTATTATTGGCCAGACTGCCTCGGGCAAAACTGCCTTATCTATTGAATTGGCTAAGCGTTTTAATGGTGTGATAGTAAATGCCGATTCTCGCCAGGTCTATAAAAAAATGAATATTATTACGGCCAAGCCATTGCGTGATTCTGAAAGTCCAAAGTCTGAGTATTGGGTAAAGGGAATTAAACATTATTTGGTGGATGTTTGCGATCCGGGTAAACCTTTTAGTTTGGCTGATTATAAAAAGCAGGCTCTGGAAGCTATCCAAACAATTTTGGAGGAAGGTAAATTACCGATAGTGGTGGGTGGCACAGGATTATATGTTTGGTCTCTGGTAGATAATTTGTCTATTCCAGCCATTGCACCTAATAAAAAATTGCGTGATAGTCTAGAAGAAAAATCTTTGTCTGACTTAGTGAAATTATTAAATAATGTAGATCCACAGGCAGCTCAAAAAGTGGATTTAAAAAATAAGCGCCGCGTGCTGCGGGCGCTGGAAGTGTCTTTGAGCACGGGAGAATCTTTCGCTACTCAATCTACCAAAGCCGCTTTAATTTATGATAGTCTTCAGATTGGTCTGCGTTGGGAAAGAGCGGAAATTTTTAAACGCATTGAAGATTTTTAAATGGAGAGTGTACGCTACAAGAAGCGACCGATCAATTCAAACGTGATACGCGTCACTATGCCAAACGCCAAGAAACTTGGTTTAAAAGAGACGGAAGAATAAAATGGATATATAAGAATGATTTAGCAGAAGCTTCTAAATTGGTAAAAGAATTTGTAAAATAATAGAAATAAAAAAATCCCGATTTAGTCGGGATTTTTTTATTCTTTAGTTATTTTAGAGAAACTTCATTTCCGGTTATTTCCAATTGTTTGCCGGTGACAGCATCTTGGGCTTGGAGGTGCACTTTGGAGATTAAAATATTTTGAGTAGGATTTTTCTTATTAATTGTCACGGAAAATGGCAGAGCCAATACGTCGCTATTTTCAGTGAGCTCGGGAATGTTCCAGGTTAAATGTTTGGAAGCGGGATCAAAGGAGAGAGTGCCAGCTGGAGTAGAAGAAGCGCTGGCAAAAGTAATGTCTCCAAATAGGTCTGCGCTAACCGTAACATTTTTTAGAGTGTGGAAAGTGTTGCTTAAAATCCAGGTAATATCATGTTTTTCTCTTTCCTGGCTATCAGAACTAATATCATTTTTTTGTTTAAGAGCTAGATCAGAATTTAGATTGATAATTATAGAATTTCCGGTAATGGTTTGGGTGGCGCCGGTTTTGTCCGTATAAGTAAGGGTGGTGGTAACAGAAATTTGGTAATTGTCGACACTAGACCAAGGAGCTTGGTCACTATTTTTTATAGGTAATTGGAATTCTAAATTACTCTGAGCGTTGGATTTTATCAGTGCTAGTTCACTATCTTTGGTGCTGTCCCAAGTGATGCTAGCACGACGAATAGAATCAGAAATTTGAGATCCACTGATATTGCCGTCGTGTTTGTCGGCAATATCGCTCCAGCTCAAGACACTTTGTTTTTTGAAAGATGGGGCGTCTACCACTATTTGCACCTTGGCTTTGCTTATATCTTCTTTGCCCGCATTTTTTACGGCTACAGTGAAGTTTAGTATTTCGCCTGGTTTGGAATCAAAGTCAGTGAGTGAGCCGTTGATAGCGGTATTGATAATAACCGCATTTTTTATCAATTCAGTTTTTAGAGTCGATTCGGCCAATAAATAGTGTGCGTTGGCTTCTTGGTCAGCCATAGATACTTGTACTTTTAAATCAGAAGCGTCGGCAGTAGAATCATTGAATTGGCCGCTAAAGGCAATAGTGTATTGATTGGCAGCGGTAGAAGAGGAAGCTTTGATATTCCAAACATTTTTTTCTAGAGGTAAGCTGGAAGTGGTTAGAACAAAATTAGCAGGAAATATTGGAGAGACAGTTACATTTTTATTGGCCAAGTTGTCCTGACTTTTTATAGTAATTGTATAATTGGATGGGCTGCCTATTGCTACTTTGTCGAGACCGGAGATTGCTACAGATATTGGGGCTTGGTCTGGTTTGATATCTAGTGTAGCCACTTTTTGCATTTCGGAATTGAAATTTTCTGGAGTATAATTTAAAAGAGCGCGCCAAGAAATAGCGGTGCCGACTGAGCCGTAGGAATTGCCGGTAATTTGCACAGTTTTTTCTTCATGAGGTTTGAGTGTGCCAATTTCCCATTCATTCTTGCCCATATTTTTTGGCTCAAGCGAACTGCTTAGATAAGAAAAACCAGCTGGGTAATTAAGTGTCAAAGTAACTTTATTTAAATTTACACCTTGGTTATTTTTAAATACTATATCGTAAGTGGTGGTGGCTCCTACAGAAAAGTTTTGTGGTCCTTGAATTTTCAAATCTACTTGTGAGTCATCAAAGCGACCAGCATTTGGCAAGAATAAAAATCCAGCCCAGGCCAAAGCAGCCACTAATGCTATGCTAAAGAAAAATTTAAATAAACCAGCAATAAAAGAGCCGCTAGAGGCGCGTTTAATTTCGCGCATATCTGGTAGATGGCCATTATCATCTTCGTAGATATCTTTGAGTTGGCGATCTATTTTTTGATTATTAACATTTTCCGGTGTTTCGTCGGTTACTACTACTTTGCGCACACGGCGTGATTTTTTTGGTGCGGCTGAGTCGGAAAAATTTTTGTCTTCTGGCATAAATTTATTTATTTTCAATGATTAATCCCCAAGTATGATCCGTGTCCAAATTAAAATTGGTGATGC
>JAPLWP010000012.1 GCA_026396535.1 Candidatus Magasanikiibacteriota bacterium
CTGTCGGTGCTGCTGTGCAAGGTGGTGTGCTCAAAGGGGATGTGAAGGAGGTGTTGCTTCTCGATGTGACTCCACTATCATTTGGTATTGAAACTATGGGTAGTGTGATGACCAAATTGATTGAACGCAATACTACAATTCCAACTTCCAAATCTCAAACTTTTTCCACTGCCGCTGACAACCAGCCAAGTGTAGAAATTCACGTCTTGCAAGGTGAACGTCCAATGGCTGCTGACAATAAATCTTTGGGCCGCTTTATTTTGGATGGTATCCCAATGGCTCCTCGCGGCATTCCTCAAGTTGAAGTAACTTTTGATATTGATGCCAATGGTATTTTAAATGTTAAGGCAAAAGATAAAGGTACCAACAAAGAACAAAGTATCCGCATCGAAGCTTCTACTGGTCTAAGTAAAGAAGAAATTGAAAAGATGAAAAAGGAAGCTGAATTGCACGCTGACGAAGATAAGAAAAAACAAGAACTTATCGAAGCACGTAATATTGCTGACTCAATGGTGTATACCACAGAAAAAATGATGAAGGATGTAGAAGAAAAGAAAGTGGAAATTACTGCTGAAGAAAAATCCAAAGTAGAAGAAACGCTCAAAGCAGTGAAGTAAAAGACACAGATGATGTAGAAGCTATCAAGAAAGCTGGCGAAGAGCTTTCTAAAGCTGCTCAAGCTGTAGGCATGAAGATGTACCAGAAAGAACAAGATGCCGCCAAAGCCGCTTCAGGCGCTGAAGGTGGTGCTCCAGGAGCCGATAAAAAAGACGAAGGTCCGATCGAAGGGGAAGTAGTGAAATAATTAAGATTAAATGATATAATATGCGGGCAGACATTTCGTCTGCCTGCATAGTTTATTAAAATTTTTAAAAATATGTTTCTAGAGGCAGATAATTTAATGCAAATAGAAGCGATAAAAGCCGAACAAGATGGCTTAAAAAAATTTCAGCTTTATTTTGATTATCTGCAAGATTTATCAAGAAATAAAGATGCCACTATTGTAACTATTAATAAAGAAAATTTAGGTCAAGAGGAATTGAAAGTTTTTCAGGATTTTATTTATTTTTTGAGATCCTTAAATAAGGATAAACACGACCTAACGTTTATTAATGAAAATGTTAAAAATATTTTAGATAATTTAGGAAAATGTAAGGATGCTAATTTTGTTAACTGGATTAATAATAAAATTTTCCCATTTTCTTCTTTAAAGTATTTGTCAATAACCTGGGATGGAAATGGCAGTTCAGAAGATGGCATAAAGTTCTTAGTAGAAACTGTTTTAAAGAATATTGATCCACAAAATATATTTTAAGTTGGTAAATGGTAAATAAGTTATGTCCAAAGATTATTACAAAATACTCGGAGTAGAAAAAAACGCTACTACCGATGAAATCAAAAAGGCTTTCAAAAAAGCCGCCATGCAGCATCACCCAGATAGACCCGGTGGCGATGAAAAGAAATTCAAAGAAGCCAACGAAGCCTATCAAGTATTATCCGATGCCGACAAGCGCGCTAAATACGACCAATTTGGTTCAGATTTTGAACAACAAGGCGGATTTGGTGGCGGAGCTGGTTGGGAAGATTTTATGCATTCGGCCCGTGGTGGTCAGGGTGGTTTTCAGTTTGAAGGCGATTTGGGAGATATTTTTGGTGAGATGTTTGGATTTGGCGGTGGTCGCTCCCAGCGAGCTTCTCGCCAATCTCGCGGTCATGATATTCAGGTAGATGTAGAGCTAGAATTTAAAGAAGCCGCTTTTGGTGTAGAAAAACATATTCATCTGCGCAAGCAAAGCACCTGTGATGTCTGTGGTGGCAATGGTGCGGAGCCTGGTAGCAAGCTCGATACTTGTAGTACCTGTAAAGGACAGGGACAGGTAGTGCAGATTCAGCGTACATTTCTTGGTGCTATGCAAACTGTAGTGACTTGTACTGATTGTAAAGGCAGGGGGCAGAAGCCAAGTAAAAAATGTAAACATTGTGATGGATCAGGTGTTGTGCAAAAAGATCAGGATATTACTGTAAAAATTCCAGGCGGTATTGATGAGGGAGAATCTATTCGTCTCACTGGCTATGGTGAGGCAGCTCCTCATGGAGGACAGGCTGGTGATCTATATGTGCGCGCTCATATTAAATGTGCCCGAAGGAATAGAATCTGGACAAATGATAAAATTAAAAGGCCATGGTATTACTCATCTAGGTCGCACTAGTCGTGGCGATCAATTTGTAAAAATAAAAATTCGTGTACCAAAAAAATTGAGCCGTGAGACCAAAAAGAAATTGGAAGATTTAAAAAATGATTTATAATTTATGAAAAAAATAGTTTTAGGTTTATTGAGCTTGGCATTGGTAATCACTGGTACACCAGTACAGGCGGCCACTTCACAGCAAATATTAAATGAAGGCTTGGCAAAAATGGAAGCTCTTAAGACTGGTAATTTTACTGCCTCTATCGAAACTACCTCAAAATTTTTGCCGGTAAAACCAGTAAAAAATACTAAAGTTTTTTCATTTTCCCCTCCAAAAGATAGTACAATTAAAGTAACTGCGGTTGGTTCTTTTGATGATACGGATTTGACTCATCCAAAAGTGCAGATGAATTTACGAATAGATCCAGGCGCGTCTATTTCTACAATTATTAAAGATTTGAACCTGGATGTAATCAAAGATAATCTGACTTATTATATATTTTGGAATTTGCCACAATTACCTAAGGACGGATCATCTATGTTTGATGTTTCCATGTTTGGTAATAAATGGATAAAATTTGATCTCACTGGTCTGCTCGCAGATTTGAAAGAAACAGGTTTTACCAAAACAGATACTACCAAATTGGATGAAG
>JAPLWP010000091.1 GCA_026396535.1 Candidatus Magasanikiibacteriota bacterium
TCAAATAATTTTCCTTTATCGGCTCGCAGGTTTTCAAATCCGCCATGACGCTCGCTGTGCTCCTGACCAAGGTTCGTAAATACACAAATATCATAATGCAAACCAAAATGACGGTATTGTAAAATACCTTCGGAAGATGTCTCTATAACTGCATATTCACAGCCCGCCGCGACCATATCTCTGAGCATTTTTTGAATCTGCCCTAGTCCAAGCATAGTCATTTTTTTATTGTTGAGCCAGCGTTTTTCACCTACCTGAAATTCTACAGTAGAAAGCAAACCAACTTTGTGTCCACCGGACTGCAAAGCTGAAGCTACAAAACGAGAGGTCGTAGATTTACCCTTGGTACCGGTCACTCCCACTACAATTAATTTACGAGCCGGACGGCCGTAATACCAATAGGCACAAAAGGCAACCAAAAAATGTTTTAGATTTTTTAATCTTTGTTTCCACATATTTTTATGCCCGCAAACTTACTTCGTATACTACTTCTTGTAATTTATGTAGAGCTTGTTTGGCTTGATCAAATTTATTGCGATGATAGCCGGTAAGATCCATATCAATTAATTCACCGATAATTTCTTGAGCATAACCAAAACATTTTTTAGTCATTTCAAAATCACGAGCGGTCGCGGATTTGATAGCATAGCGATAGAGTTCGCCCGGCACATCACACAAACCACTAATATACGCATCGGAATCTATTCCAATATTTTTTATTTTACCAACTGATTTGCCAGCAATAAAATCATGAAATAAAACTGCTTCTACATATTCTTCCAAAGCAGCGCGGTATGAACCTTCGTCCAATAGGCCTGGTTCTTTTTTAAACTTTTTTTCCAAATCCAAAAATAAGGTTTTGGCCAAGGCAAAGCGTTCATCGGCTCCAGCCTTATCATCACGCTGGAGGGCAAAAATGGCCTTTTTAGAGTGTTGTTGAGCATCCCCTGACATCTTTATGACTTCTCGTCTTTTCTGAGCATAACCAAGCAAATCAGTCCTGATTGACTGAAGGTATTTTTTGTCCATCATAGATTATCCACTGTTTAGAATTAAAGGTCTTGATTTTTTATTGATTTTATTATATCATTATCACTATCGTTTTGTCTACGCAAAATGGGCCGGTAGCTCAGCTGGTAGAGCAGATCCCTTTTAAGGATAAGGTCCCGGGTTCGAGCCCCGGCCGGCCCACAAAACAAAGATCCCGAATCAATCGGGATCTTTTGTTATTGAGTTATTTCTACGGTTATAATTTGATAGCGGCTTTCAAACTGTCGCTTACTTGAATAAAGAAGCTACGAACTTCGCTGACACCAACTTTCAATTGGTTGATAATAGTCGCGCTGAGAGTAGGAAAATCTGAAGGGTCAAGATCTGTCACTTTAGCTGTCATAGTGGCTATTTTGGCATCAGCTTGAACCAGTGCAGCTTTGGCTGCGTCTAGAGCAGCTTGGTTGTCGGTCATATCTACTCCTGAGTCCTTAAAATCATTGATCTTACTTTGTACTGTGGCGACTACTTCGCCAGCTTTTGCCGAATAATTAGCTTGAGCATAAAATGCTATAGAAGCTCTGATTTTCGGAGTAAAAACGGAGAAAATACGGAAATTAGTGTAAATCTTTTCTGAATCAGCTTTTAAGGTGGCTAAATCAGTATCGGCTTTAATCTTGGTAAGCAACGCATTCAATCCGGAAACATTAGTATCTACCATGGTACTTAGAGTGGTTTTTTGAGTACCGGTCAAATAAGTACTGCTGTTGATTTCTACTTTCAAACTAGCCAAAGCAGAAAGACGAGCATTTACGAGTTTGACATCAGCGTCTATAATCCTTTGAAGGCTGCTGGAAGTTGTACTAGTTGCGACTGGGGTGGAAAGGAATTTGGATACATCCACTAGCGGAGGAAATAGATCTGAGCCGGTTGGAAAGCTAACCGTGGGTTCAGTATCTAATGAACTAGTAGTAATTACTTCGGAATTGTCTTGGTCGTCTTGATTGTCTTGATTGTTACCTCTGCGGTCGTTATTGTCGTGAGCGTGCGCACTAAGAGCGAATGTAAGAGAACCTACTAAGAAAGCTACAAATAGTAATGATTTAATTTTTTTCATATATTATATATTACAATAAATAATAATTTAAAAATTAATAAAGACCGACCTTTATCCTCTCCTAATATATACTACGAAGACCTTACTTTAAGGGTTTCAAAGTTTAAATTTTAGCTGTAAATAAAGAAAAAATAATTTTATAATAAAACAAAGACCCACTGATTTCTCAGGGGCCTCTGCCGTGTTTGGTCGCGTTAGCAACTCTGATAAGAGCAAGGAATTGCCTTATCTGCAATATATTACGCTTAGCTGTCTAAAAAGTTTCATTTTAGCAAATTATCTATAATACCTACAATTGCTTCATTTTT
>JAPLWP010000094.1 GCA_026396535.1 Candidatus Magasanikiibacteriota bacterium
GAATTAACATTTTTTTATTATAACATACATCTAATAGTATTAGCCAAATAAAAAGTGATTAACACCAAAAAAACGCTTAATTGGCTTGACTTTTACCCTGGATTTTATCATTTTATTGTGCTATAATACTCAAAATATTTATGATATGATGCCACTAAAAATTGAAAACGTCACTAAAAAATTCACTACTCCGGCCAACAAAGAATTTATTGCTGTGAACAATGTCTCACTAGAGATAGAGCCAGGGAAAATTTACGGCCTACTTGGACCAAATGGTGCCGGAAAATCCACTATCATTAATATGATCAGTGGCTTACTGTTGCCAACTTCCGGTACCATAGAAGTACTAGGACACAATGTAGCCAAGGAAACGGAGATCACCAAACAAATTATCGGCATCGTACCCCAAGAAATTGTAATGGAGATGGCTTTTACTGTTGAGGAAGTTTTGTATTATTTTAGTGGCATGTATGGAGTGCCAAAAAATGAACGCGCTTCCAGAATAAAATCCATCCTCAAAGATTTAGATTTAGAAGACAAACTTCACGAACGCGCTCGCACACTTTCTGGAGGTATGAAGCGACGCTTGATGGTAGCCAAAGCATTACTTCACAAACCAAAATTATTAATTTTGGATGAGCCGACCGCTGGTGTAGATGTTTCATTGCGACAAAAAATTTGGTCCCTAGTACGCCGACTAAATCAAGAAGGCACTACTATATTATTTACCACCCATTATCTAGAAGAAGCTGAACAACTCTGTGAATCCATCACTCTTATTAATCACGGACAGGTAATAAAAAATGGTAAACTTAAAGACATCCAACAAGAATTTTCTAAAAATACTATCCACTTTGAACTGTTTGATCGCAATGTAAATCATTTGCCAGGAGTTACCGAAATCGGAGTTGAGTATGAATTTCCTATTACCAACTTATCTGATGATATGATTAAACTTACCGATCATTATCGAGGTAACATCAAAGGCATCCGCTCGGAAGCGGCCTCACTGGAGCAGATATTTTTAAAATTAACCCAACCGTAAAGAATTATGTTTACACACATGTGGGCTCTGTATGCCCGCGAGGTAAAAAGATTTCAAAAAATCTGGATAGATACGGTCTTTAGTCCGATAGTTTCGGTTGGACTTTATTTGGGAGTATTTGGAGTGGTGGCCGCGGGAAGAGATGTTGGATCTATATCGTACATTAGTTTTGTATATGCCGGACTCTTGGCTATGATGGTAGTAAACAGCAGTTTTTCCAACCCTTCTTTTGCCCTAGTCATTGCCAAAAATGTCGGCAACATTGTTGATCTACAGCTTGTACCAATCGCCCCTTGGCGCATTGGTATCAGCTATGCACTCGCAGCGTTTACCCGCTCTATCGCTACTCTGTGTATCGCTGTAGCGGCCACTATTTGGTTTATTCCCGGTCCTTATTTATCTCATCCCCTATTTTTATTACTAGGATTATTTTTGACTGGTCTGGAATTTGGAATGCTTGGAGTTATCTTTGGTTTTTTGGCGCAAAATTTTGAGGCGCTTACTTTTATGACCACTTTTGTGATGCAACCAATGATTTTTTTATCAGGTGTTTTTTATCCTATTTCCACTTTACCTGGCATCTGGTCACACCTAAGCTTATTTAATCCAATTCATCACAATGTCAATTTACTACGCTACGGCATGACAGGGTATAGCGACTTTAGTCCTAGCTGGTCACTACTTATAGTTTTTCTATTGACCAGTATATTTTTTGTAGTCATGCAAGTTACAGCCAGACGCAGTTTGAGAATGAAATAAATAATTTTATTAATTTAACTAATCGTTTATTATGATTAAAATTTACGGATCAAAAAGATCTAGTGCGATGCGCTGTATCTGGTTTGCGGAAGAACTTGGGCTGGATTACGAAATCGTAGAAGTTGATTTTCAAAAAGGTGAACACAAAACACCGGAATATTTAAAAATAAATCCAAACGGAAAAGTACCAACCATGGTGGATGGTGATTTTGCGCTATGGGAATCATTGGCTATCTGCTACTACATGATGGAAAAGAAAGAAGCGGTAGAATTTGTGGGTATAAATGCCCACGAACACGGCTTGGTAAACCAATGGAATATTTGGGCAGTTATCCATCTTTATGGTGATGCCTTTGCACCATTGGTATTGCAAAAATGGCGCGGGGCTCCAGATACTGACGCTACCAAATTGGCTCTTGAAACCAACCTACCTCGCTTTTTGGGAATACTAGAAGAACGTCTGACCGGTCGCGAATATGTAGCCCTAGACCAGTTCACTTTGGCTGACCTCACTATCATGTCCGTAGTTCAAAGCTATAAATTTATTGGCTATGATATGGGTAATTATAGCAATATCAATGCCTGGATGAACCGCATTAGCGAACGAGAATCTTACAAAAAAGTAACTCAATAGCATAAAATAACCCCCTTCAAGAATTACCTCTGAAACAAAAATAAACTTTCTGTCGTATAATCTTGTATCGCGTTCACTTTTTATTAAAATAGTTTGTTTTATGAAAAATACCAGCAAGGTTCTGATAATAGCGGCAATAGTGGCTATTTGTATAGCCGCGACAGTCGCAGCAGAAGCTGCCAACAAACCCGCAGCTAAAACAACCAAAAATATAAAAAGTTCTGTGGTTCAAGTAGTGAAAAAAATTCTACCTAAGAAAAAAGTAATTTCTCAACCTGTAAAGAAACAGCCGGCCCCAAAACCTATTCTCAAGCCTATTCCTAAACCAACTCCAACCACCACACCTACTCCACCCCCAACAATTCCTCCTACTTCTACACCACCGGCTCCTACCACTCCTTCTGCCACCAACTATCCTTGGCATGACAATATCCTGGCCACTCAATTTTATATTGGTGAAACCGGACCAGACAACACGACTGCGTGGGACTGTCATGCTATAGAACATTTCGGTGGTACAGATTCTCCTTTTGGTCGCAGTGGGTACCTGCCAACTTTTACACCAAAAGAAAATCCTTTTTATTTAGCTCTACCTTATACCGATATTGGTGACGCCGGATCTCATAAGACCGACATACCTTGGTATAATGCAGCGCTCGACAAAGGTGACGGATATTCTTTTGTAAAAAATCGCTGGATAGAAATGAAACGTGGTGATAAAGTTTGCTACGGCCAGTGGGAAGATTCCCTTACTCCAGATATTTTGGACGCCAACGGAAAAAGAACCGGATATGGCCAGCCAAATCATTTTGATTATGTCTTTGGCAATGCTGCGCCTACTCATCCGGGTATCGATGTTTCTCCAGCGCTTAGCACTTGTCTAGGCATGTACGATGCCAGCGATAAAGTATACGCTCATAGCGATGCCGAAATTTCCTGGAAATTTGTAAATGAAAATGAAGTGCCATCGGGAGCTTGGAAAAATATTATTACGGCCACACCAGTAAGCTGGAACAACTGCAAATAAAATCTAAAATAAAAAAAACACACCATTTATAATTGGTGTGTTTTTTGTAGCCCCAACGGGAATTGAACCCGTATTTTCGCCTTGAAAGGGCAATGTCCTAACCATTAGACGATGAGGCCAAATAGTGATTTTGCCTCTCTAGAAGACTAGATCATTACGAACGATCTCACTATTTTATGAAAATACTCGGCATTGAATCATCTTGCGACGACACTTCCGTGGCCCTACTGGATTGTAGTGATCAGGGTTGTATTGTATTATCCGAAAAAACCGCTTCCCAAATTGATATCCACAAAAAATATGGTGGCGTAGTACCGGAAATCGCCGGACGTATGCACGCGGAAAAAATCATTCCATTGATTGAAGAAATTCTCAAAGACCAACCAAAGCCCGATGCTATTGCTGTCACCGCTGGACCCGGTCTTATCACCGGCCTCATTGTCGGTGTGGAAGCGGCTCGTACGCTCTCTATGGTTTGGAATTTGCCTTTGATTGCAACCAATCATCTACAAGGACATGTCTATTCCGTAGAGCTAACTCCAGGACAAAAAATTGAATACCCGGCGATTGCCTTAGTAGTCAGCGGCGGCCATACTGAAATAGTACAAATAGATGAAGCCGGAAGCTACAAAGTACTCGGCGCTACCAAAGATGATGCGGCGGGTGAATGTTTTGATAAAGTCGCCAAACTACTTGATCTCCCCTATCCGGGCTGTCCACAAATTTCTAAATTAGCGATGATTGGAAAAAC
>JAPLWP010000155.1 GCA_026396535.1 Candidatus Magasanikiibacteriota bacterium
GCCGATCACAGTTTCAGCTTCATCATGAAGATCGCTCCGGTTTCTGAATTGATCAAAAAAGCCGCTAAACTCGAAAAAGGATCTGCAAATCCTTTGCGCGACAAAGTTGGCAAATTGACTAAAGCTCAATTGAAAGAAATCGCTGAAAAGAAATTGCCGGATCTCAAAGTAAATAGCATTGAGGCCGCAATGAAAATGGTAGAAGGCACCGCTCGTCAAATGGGCGTAGTAATCGAATAAGATAAATTAAAAATCCCCCGAGTAATATCGAGGGATTTTTTTATTCTTTTTATTTTATCAACATCGCGTCACCAAAACTAAAGAAACGGTATTTTTCTTTCACTGCTTCTTCGTAGCATTTCAAAGTGAACTCTCGGTCTTTTACAAACGCGGATACCAGCATAAGCAGTGTGGACTGAGGCAAATGAAAATTGGTAATGAGAGCGTCGATGATTTTGAATTTAAATCCAGGAGTGATAAAAATATTTATATCACCCTGATATGGTTCCAATTCCGCTTTACCAAATTTCAATGCCAAACCTTCAAGTGTGCGTACCGTAGTAGTACCCACAGCGATCACTCGGCGGCCATCGGCTTTGGCATTATTTATTAGATGAGCATTTTTATCGGAGAGCTCTATCCATTCACTATGCATTTTGTGATCTTCTACGATATCAGTTTTTACCGGCAAAAAAGTACCGAGTCCGACATGCAATGTCACTTCGGCAAACTGCACTCCTTTTTGTTCCAATTTTTCTATAAGCTCGGGAGTGAAATGAAATCCAGCCGTAGGGGCCGCGACCGAGCCTTCGTGTTTGGCATATACGGTCTGATAACGTTTATCTAAATTGGCCATCTGCTCCGCTTTGATATACGGCGGTGTTGGCACTTCACCATACTGATTGGCTTTGGCTCGCACCTGCATATCATCTTCATTGAATTGGAGCAAAAATATACCATCGTTTTCTTTGGAAATTACTTCGGCGGCAAAATCTGCCGCAAAAATTATTTTTATTCCCAGACGTAATTTTCTTCCGGGTTTGGCCAGCGCTTTCCACACGCCGGGATTTTCCATCGGACGCACCAAAAATATTTCTACTGTCGCACTATTTAAAATTTTATCGGTAGCATTGGCTGGAATTTTTGTGTCTGAAGTAGTTTCGTCTAGCATCAGAGTGCCGCGCAGGCGCGCTTTGAAAACTTTGGAATTATTCCATACGAGCAGATCCCCTTCTTGCAAAAAATTTATAATATCAAAAAATTTCTCCTCTTTCATTTGGTGAGTATCTTTGTCCACCACCATCAGACGCGAAGAATCACGCGGCTCGACTGGAGTCTGCGCAATAAGTTCAGTCGGTAAATTGTAATCAAAATCTGAGGTCTTCATATATATTATCGCAAATATTTATATTTATTTTGATTATGCTCATCTAGAGTTTTGGCATAATGCATATTGCCATCCGTATCACTAAGAAAATACCAATAATCATTTTTGACAGGATAAATAGCCGCTTTAATAGATTCAATCGATGGGTTGCAAATAGGACCTGGTGGCAACCCCGGATATTTATATGTATTCCACGCTGAGTCTACTTGTCTATCTTTGGCGGTAGTATAAACATTTCCCGTCTTATCCACGGCATAATGCACCGAAGAATCTACTTGCAGAGCCCAGCCTTTTTGCAAACGCCGCCACAAAATATCGGCCACTATCGCGCGATCGCTGTCGTGCTTTACTTCTTTTTCTACAATGCTGGCCATAGTCAAAATCTGGTGTAGAGTTTTTTTCGTACCCTCTATATCAGCGGCCTGTATATCTGGCAAAATTTTCTCCAATTCTATTTCACGCTCCAACTCAAATTTTCTTATCACACCATCGGCCAGATCAGCGTCTGCAAATACTCGTATAGTCTCGGGAGCTAAGTACCCTTCCATACTTAGGCCATATGGTTTCATATGCGTCACTACAGTTTCCGGCCAAAAATTAAGTTGTTCTTTTGTATCAAATTTTTTAGTCGGTTCGCCGGTTATGTCATATACCGCTTGCGTACTGCTCGCCAGCCCTTTCTCCACTAGATAGTCCGCCACCTGCCTCAAATTCCACCCCGGAATAATAGTCAAAGTGACTTCCGGTCGCGGCGGTATCGCGACCTTCTTGGGATGAGAACGTTGATAATAAAAAAATAATCCACCAAACAGAAAAACAGCCAATACAGCTGGGACAAGCAGAAATTTATATTTTTGAAAAAATAATTCCATCTATTTACGGATTAAAATTTTGATCAGCTAAAGTATATTTCTCAATAGTATCCGTCGGAAACCATTGCCCATCATGATGGTGCGCATATACCACACCCGTAGCCGCCAACTTCTCAAAACAATCCCTCTCAATCATACAAAACCCTTCCGGCAAAACAGCCAAAACCTCCGGCTCCATAATATACCCACCCGCATTATTGAGATTCGATGGCGCCTGCTCTACCGTAGGCTTTTCAATAAATTCTACAATCTTCCCTTCATCCAAACGTGCAATCCCAAACTTTGTCACATCCTCTACCGGAAAAAGTTGTAGAGTCACTTTGGCATTATTTTTTTTATGAGTTTCAATTGCGGCCGTCCAATCAAAATCCGCGAGATTATCACCATTGATAGCCACAAAAGTTTCCGCGATTCCGGCCGAGGCCATTTTCAAAGCACCACCAGTACCCATTGGTTGATCTTCTACACAATAACTAATATTGACTCCCCATTTACTGCCATCACCAAAATATTCTTTTATCACATCCGCTTTATATCCAATCGACAAAATAATATCTTTGATCCCGTGTTTTTTAAAATTCAAAATCGCGTGCTCAATAATTGGTTTACCTTTCACCGGCAAAAGCGGTTTTGGTGTCACATCTGTGAGCGGTCGTAATCTAGTGCCAAGTCCTCCGGCCAAAATAATTGCTTTCATATTAAACCAAATTAAAATGTAACAAAACTGCGCAAGTCAAAACGGATACAAATGCGGCCAAAGTAGCACCACCCAAAATATCTCCTGGATAATGGACACCGCTGTATACTCGGCCCCAACAGACCCACAAGACCAGTGGCAAAAGTCCCCACGCTGTCGGAAATCCAAAAATCAAAGCCATTAAAAAAATCAAAAATGCTGACATCGCGTGATCGGAAGGAAAAGATTTCCAAGAAGAAAAACCGGCAGCCACATTAAACGAGTATTACCATAATGCAAAATAAAACTAATTGCCAAGTACCAACCACCCATCCCGACTATCACCCATTCTGCTCCAGCACGGCCAAAAGCATCCAGCCAGCGATTCTCGCCTACTTGTTCGTTGATGCTTAAAAATAGTTTTTTATTCCAATTCATAGTGGTCTAATTTTACCAATTTTCTATGTCCTTGGCAACCCTAAAATAAACAAAAAATCTCTGGAATAAAACGAGAGATTTTTGGCTTTCCTCTATGGCCAAAAGCCACACAGGGGAACTGCTTCTCGAACGAATCGAGATATAGCCAGCAGTTGGCATGTGAGACTAGCGAACACTGCGAACACGCAGGTCTTCATTGCCGCGACCAGCATGATAGCTGAAATATATCTTCAGCCGACTGGTGCGCCAACTGACCCGCGGAAACCGGTCGCTATAATCTTTGGATCCGGCACACACCGTCACTTTGAGCAGATCCAAATGACCGCCGCCAGTACGCCAATGGTACCAGAGCTCGAGCAACAGACGCTCAAGTAGCGTGCAGACATCTTCTCTTTTTACGACCTCATGAGGCGACACCGACTTATTCTCTTCGTCCGCTTCCACCCGATTGCGGAAACGACGAGAGTAAGCTTTGCAGGTATCACGCACATGAGTTGGGACGCTGACATCAGCATCATCCCCATAAAAAGAAGAAATCGGGAAACGTTCCTGGCACTTTTTGATCACACCCCTGAGGGTCAGACCATTTGCCACAAACATCACCCACCCAAATCCACCCGGATCAGGGACTTCGTCTACTTCGGTCAAATCCACCTTCCGCCCAAAGATCTCACCGTAAAAGCGAGACCACTCTTCTTTCCAGTCTGATGCCGGAGGGTCCACTACAGCCACAGGTGGCGAAGCACCCCTATTTTCCAGCAAATCCTGACTGTCCAGAATGCGCAACAGGAAACGTTGCACCTCCTTGGGATCACGACTACCTTCGCAGACGCAATTTCCCACTTTGATGAGTGCCCGCAAACAAGCGGCCAGAGGACTTTCTATACCCACTGATCACCTCGCTTGAAAAGAACGACCCTACTATTATCGTATGACTAGGCCATTTTACTGTCAACAACCCTTGAATTTTTCAATAAACACAGGTATACTGCCCGTATCCAAACCTCAAAAGCTCCCATAGCTCAGCTGGTTAGAGCACGGCCCTTATAAGGCCGGGGTCGATGGTTCAAGTCCATCTGGGAGCACCATATTTTTTATATATGTCCATTTTAGAACATTTTAATTCGGCGACTGCCAAACCTGGAATATCTTTTCATGCCAAAAATACTTCTGGTTTTGCCGGCAAGCTTCATAGCGCTATCAATAATAATTATCATGGACTAGGCACTTTGCGTGATAATAAAGTAGCGGTCGAAGCCATTAATTCTATAGTTCTAAAAAATCAACACTTGATTCGCCGCGGCGGCCTATCCAAAAATCAGGCGGAGAAAATGATGCATAAAATCAGTCACGAAGCCGCGATGAAAGGCGACCACCTTACCGCTACCGAACACGAAGCGGTAAAAAAACTAAGCCACCATTTGATGAAGCCGGTAATTCGTCGCGATATTATTCGCGCCGATGACGATGTTCAATCTCACGGTGTCACCTCTATCGCTGGTCTGCAACAATCCAAAAAAGTCAGTCAGATCGGTGATCAGACTAGAATGGCCTCTATCGGAGACACCGCCCACGGATCTAGCGGTATCGCTAGCTCCATCCAACACAAAAATAATCCTCTTTCTAATTTACCTAGTAGTGGCAGCCGTCCCACCCCTCCTAGGATTAAACTCTCTATCTAAATGAAAAAAATTGCCAAAAAAAATCACGAGAAAGCGGCGGCACCTTCAGAGCGTCTGGATCTTTTTTTATCCGCTAAATTAAAAA
>JAPLWP010000161.1 GCA_026396535.1 Candidatus Magasanikiibacteriota bacterium
CATCAAATAATTTTCTATCTTTATTTACAAAATCTACCGCTCTTTTTTTATTTTTTATTTTTAAAATAAAATGATTATCAGTAGTCATTTCTACCAAACTAGGCTGATATTTTTTTCTATCCAAATTATCAAAAACCGCTTGGCCGGTGACCAAAGAAATTTCTCGCTCCGAGGACGACCCTCCATACAAAACTGCTACTTTTAGTTTTTTCATATAATTAGTATATTTCTTCTTATTTTATGGCAAATAACCCATTGGGTCAACTGGGATACCATTTACACGCACTTCAAAATGCAAATGAGCCCCGGTCACAAACGGACCCGACCCTACCATGCCAGGTGTACCGCCTGAATACCCAATGATATCACCTTTATTTACGAACTGTTCGTCATTTATCAAAATTGAGCTCAAATGACCATACAAAGTGGACAAATTACCATTGTGGATAATAAGCACATAGCTATAGCAACTAGCCAAAGTGCAGCGTTTTGCTCGCCCGATATACCCTGAAGCCGCCGCATGCACTACCGAACCCTGAGGCATACGAATATCTACACCACTGTGCTGAAAAACATTTTGAAAAGGATAATCCGGATCATGAAAACGAGCTGTAATATAATGTCCACTCACCGGCCAACCAAAATCTCCTCCATCAGAAGATTGGCTATTGAACCTATCTTGTTGCGATAATTTTTTACGGACTTGGGACTCAAAAGAAGATACTTCATTTTCTACTACCTTATATTGAGAGCGCAGGCTATCAAGCATCGTCTGATATCGCACTTCCGATGATTTAGTTTGAACCAATAAGCCTTCTTTATTGGTTTTTTCATCTGTTAAATCTTTTTTCTGATTAGATAGTTGATCTAAGAATTGATTATATTCTTCTTTTTTAGCTTCAGCTAATACCTTTTTAGCATCCATATCTTCTTTGGCAATACGAACTCCTTTTACGGTACGACCCAAATCCGTATAAACACTTTCTAAATATTTTGCTTGATCATAAAAATCAGCAAAATTGCTATTGGTAAGCATTATTTCCAAAAAATTCTTCTGATCATTGGCGTGCAGGCTTTGAATCATTTTACTGATCATCTTTTTTTCTCGATCAATTGCAACTTCTTTCTCATCAATAGAAATATTCAAGGAGTCAATTTCTAATTGGGTTTTTTGCAATTCTTCATTGGTTAAATCTACATCGGCCTGAGTTTGGGCAATGTGATTATCGATAATACTCATCTGATTTTTTAAAGACACTCCTTCGGTTTGTTTCTGTGCGATATTCTGTTTGTAGGAATTAATAGTGTCTTCCAATTGTTTAATTTTATCTTTACGTAGTTGAATTTCTTTATTGAGCTGCTCTACTTCTGGATTGGCAGTAGAGGTAGTATCAGCCAAAACTAAAAAACTACTTATGAAAAATAATCCAAAAGTTAACAATAAAAAAAGGGTGATTTTGACTCTTTTTTGCATAAAGGGATTATAGCACAGAAACAAAAAAAACTGAATACATTTGTATCCAGTTTTTAAAAGAAAATTATTTTAATTTTCCTAGAGCTATATTTATTCGTTTCACAGTCTCTTCTTTACCCAAAACTTCGGCAATTTCAAATGGTCCTGGAGAATTTTGCTGACCAGACAAAGATACGCGTAGCGGCCACAACACCGCCCCATTGGCGAAGCCATTTTGCACAGTCCACTCCCCTAGCATAGCCTGCAATTTCTCCTTATTCCATTCCTGAACACTAATTGTATTCAAATAATCTGTTAATTTTGGTAAGATATTTTTTACTTCTTCTAAGCTGCTTTTTTTCCACACCAAAATTTGTCCATCATAGTCTGGTAATTTAAAGACAAATCCTAGAGCTTCCGGCAACTGCGCCAAAGTAGTAATACGATCCTTTTCCAAACATAGAGCTTTTTCTAACCAATTTCTATCGGTATTTTCATTTACCAGACCAGCTTCCAGCAGCCATGGCATAGAAACTTTTACCAACTCTTCACAAGACAAAGATCGAATATATTGCTGGTTATACCAGTCTAGTTTTTCCAAATTAAACACCGATCCTGACTTATTTACCTTTTCAAATTTAAATTCTTTTATCAATTGTTCCATTGAATACAATTCTTGTTCAGTACCTGGATTCCATCCTAAAAAGGCCACAAAATTAATCATTGCTTCTGGCAGATATCCTTTTTTGGCATAGTCCTCTACCGCCACATCTCCTTGGCGTTTGCTGAGTTTGGATTTATCGGCATTTAGCAATAATGGAAGGTGAGCAATTTGAGGCACTTCCCAACCAAAATATTTAAACAGTTGAATATGTTTTGGGGTGCTACTGAGCCATTCTTCCCCTCGAATCACATGAGTAAATTCCATAAGATGGTCGTCTACTACCATAGCCAAATGATAGGTAGGAAAACCGTCGGTTTTTAATATTACTTGATCATCTACTAATTCATTTTTAAAAGTGACTTCACCGTGCACCAAATCCTGAAAAACGGTTGTACCCTCAGTTGGCATCTTCATGCGCAATACATGAGTTTCTCCAGCGTCCATTTTTGACTTCACCTCATCGCTACCCAAATCACGACAATGACGATCGTAGCCAGTAGGAAGTTTATTTTTTTGTTGGTAATCTCTCACGCTTTCCAGACGTTCTGGAGTACAAAAACAATAGTAAGCAAAGCCTTTATCCAAAAGCTCTTGGGCATACTTACTATAAATATCTAGACGTTCTGATTGAATGTATGGCCCTTTATCCCCTACCTGCATTATTTTCCCTTGTTCATCAATATGCGCACCCTCGTCTGCTACTATACCAGCCCAAGCTAGCGAGCGGATAATATTATCTACACCACCCTCTACCGTACGTTTCTGATCGGTATCTTCAATACGCAACGCAAACTTCCCGCCATTTTGTTTGGCAATTAGATAAGCATATAGGGCGGTACGCAGACCGCCGACATGCAAAAATCCAGTTGGAGATGGGGCAAAACGAGTTCTTACGGTCATACTTTTTTAATCTTTTTATATACCACGAAGCTAATAAACACCGCTGTGGCCTTGAAAATACGGCTCAAACGCCACGGCTGGCGAAATAAACGATACAACCATTCTAACCCAATTTTACGCAAAAAACAAGGGGCGCGGAGAGTAGTTTCACCCAAATAATTAAACCCGGCAATATAGTCAAAGGATCCCCCTACCCCCATTGCGATTTTAACTGTGGGCAAATTTTTGAGGTTTTCATAGATCCATTTCTCTTGTTTATTATGCCCAAAAGCAACAAATAAAATATCCGGAGCAGTCATAATAATATCGTGAACGGCATTGTCGTTGGCTTCTGGTTCAAAAATTATCTTATTTTCATCCTCCACCATCAAAAAATCTATCTTTGGACCAGAATCAAAACCAGCGATTCTTAAATTAGGAAATTGTTTTTTTAAATTTTCTGCTGTTTTTTTCAATACTTCCTTGGAACCTGAGCCAAGCAAATAAATACTCTTATTTTCCTTTTGTGCCAATTCGCATAGTTTTAAAACAAAATCTACCCCGGTAATCCGTTTAATCTTACCACCACTAACAAAAGTAACTCCAAAACCATCGCTGATATTAAGATCACTCAAATTTAAAACTTTTTTAAAATATCTATCACTCTGCGCATCCACGAGCATTTCTGGATTGGGAGTAAATATTAAATTTTGTTTATTAGAATACAAAAAATCTCGCGCCTTTTGCAAGGCCTCGCTCATAGTCAGACTATCGATTTTTACTCCTAGAATTTCTCTAATCATTTACCGGAAAGCAAATTAATAAACTTAGCAACCCTAGGATCATTCTTTTTTTCTCTCATACCTCGCACATAAGCTTGAAGCTCTTCTGGAGTTCCTTCCAAATAATATTTCATTAATTGATCACCTAGATCAGAGATAACTTTTACACCTTCCATAGGATCG
>JAPLWP010000070.1 GCA_026396535.1 Candidatus Magasanikiibacteriota bacterium
AATATATTGTCTCAATAATGATTGCTATGCTTAAGAGCGGGAAAAGATTATACACTTTGTTAGCAAGCATGGTTTTGATTTTTATCATTGTGGAGAAAAAATTGTGGAGCAACTGCTGGACGGAGGTCTTATCAAAGACGCGGCTGATTTATTTACTCTTACTGTAGGAGACCTGGAGCCGCTAGAAAGATTTGCCCAAAAAAGCGCGTCCAATCTGGTAGAATCCGTAGCTAAGTCCAAAAATATTTCTTTAAGCCGATTTATTAATGCTTTGGGTATCACTCATGTGGGTGAAGAAACTGCCGAAGATTTGGCGGAACATTTTGGTGAACTGAAAATTTTTATTGGCGCTACATTGGAAGAATTGGAATCTATCAATGGAGTGGGCGAGCGAGTAGCAGAATCTATCGTAGAATATTTTAAAAATAAAAAGAATTTAGATTTTATAGAAAAACTTTTGGCTAATGGTGTGAAAGTAGAAAAAGCTCAGGCCAAAAAAGGCGGGCCGTTATCGGGTAAAAGCTTTGTGTTCACTGGCAGTCTGGAAGCTATGAGTCGCGATGAATCCAAACAAAAAATAAAATCCCTGGGTGGCGAAGTATCCGAGTCGGTAAGTAAAAAAACTTCCTTTGTGGTGGTGGGTGCGGAGCCGGGTAGTAAGTATGAAAAGGCCAAAAAATTGGGGGTAAAAATATTAACAGAAAAAGAGTTTTTAGAATTGGTGAAAATGTGATATAATATTGTCATGTCAAAAATAACTTGGTTTAAAGACCTGACCACCGAGCAAAGCGCCCAAGTGGGTATAAAAAATGCTCTGCTAGGTAAAATTCAATCCAAATTATCTTCCAAAGGAATTAAAATTCCGGATGGTTTTGTGTTGGATCAGGAAATTGTCCAAGAGTTTTTTAAAAATGGTGATCTGAATAAAAAAATTAAAGAAGTCCTTAAAAATATTGATGTTCAGGATGCGGCTGCCATATCCAAAATTTCGCTCAAAGTCCAAAAAATGGTAATGCTAAATAATTGGACAAAAGAGACGGAGCAAGAAATTAAAAAAGCTATTAAAAAATTGGGTAAAAATTCTGTTTCTATCGCCAGTAGTGTAGTGGATAAAAATTTGATTGATATTAATTTGCACAAACAAGAAATTTCTTTTCTCAATATTCACGGTGAAAAAGACATCTTAGTTTATTTTAAAAAATGTCTAGCTTCGCTATATAGCGTAGCCGCTATAGTTGAGCGCGAAAGCAAAGGAATTGATCATCTGAGCGTAGGCGTAGCTCTGTCTGCTCAGGAAATGCCTGGTAATATTTCAATATTTGGTAAAATACGTACATTGGACACAGAATCTGGTTTTAAAGGGGTGGTGTCTGTGAGTGCGGCTGATACTTTGGTTCATTTATCATCGGGCGCCGATCAATTTTGTGTATTCAAAGCTGGAGTAAAAGCGGGCTTCAAAGCAATAATTAGTCGCCAGATGGGAAGTAAGTCTAAAAACACTCCTTCTTTTTATACTGGCGATGATCAGGTAATAAATATCAGTAAGATTGGGATGGAAATAGAAGAATTGGTAGGTAATACTATTTCTGCTAGCTGGATAATGGATAAGAATGAAAATATTTATATTACTGAAGTTTCTGAAGATTCTCAAAAAACATCGGTCTCTTCTGGAATAATTGAAAATTATAGTTTACAAAAACATGGTGAGATTTTGGCACAGGGTGTAAGTGTTGGTCAAAAGATTGCTCAAGGTAAAGTGCATATAATTAATTCTCAAAAAGAGATGGCGGATTTCAAAGCCGGTGAAGTGTTGGTGACCAAAATGACCGATGCGGATTGGGATGGCGTGATGCGTTTGG
>JAPLWP010000013.1 GCA_026396535.1 Candidatus Magasanikiibacteriota bacterium
TACTAATTATGGCGTACAATCGGCTGCTCAAAGCTACTTCCACAAAGAGGCCAAAGATCTCACATTAGCTGAGTCCGCTACTCTAGCCGCGATGATCCAGGCCCCCACTCGCTATTTAAACAACATCGACTCTTTACATGACCGTCGCGACACTGTACTACGACTGATGGCAGACCAAGGATATATCACCGTAGACCAAAAAACCCAAGCCCAAAACGAAGCCCTTAGAATTTACCGAAACGGCGTTATTATGGATGCTCCTCATTTTGTATTATATGTAAAACAACTTTTGGCTGATCAGTTTGGTGAAAAATTAGTAGATAGTGGTGGACTCAAAGTAATCACTACTATTGATTATGACAAACAAAAAGCTGCGGAAAAAATTGTAAAAGAAAATGGCGATAAATTTGCTAAACAATACAATGCTAATAACGCCGCTCTAGTTTCAATGGATCCAAGGACTGCCCAGATCATCGCGATGGTGGGTTCGCGTGATTTTGAAAATGAAGAAATAAATGGACAATTTAATGTAGCGGTACTAGGCAAACGCCAACCGGGATCTTCTTTCAAACCATTTGTTTATACTGCCGCTTTTGAGAAAGGTTTTACTCCAGATACTGTAATTTATGATACCATCACCAACTTCGATCAGCGTATCGATGGCGATTACACCCCTCATAATTATGACGGCAAGGAACATGGCCTGGTAACTATTCGTAAAGCCCTCCAAGGTTCGCTCAACATTCCAGCTGTAAAAACTCTATACATGGTCGGCACCAAAAATGCCATAGATTTTGCCAAACGTTTTGGCTATACCACGTTTACTGGCGATCCTGGTTTAAGTTTGGTACTTGGCGGTGCGGAAGTAAATTTACTTGAGCACACAAATGCTTATGGCACTTTGGCTGACAACGGAGTTTATCATACCCCGGTTAGCATTCTCAAAGTAACGGATTCCAAAAATAATGTTTTGAGCGAATGGAAACCAAACGAAGGTAGTATAGCTATCACTCCAGAATTAGCTGCTACTATCAGTTCAGTACTGAGCAACGATGAAGCTCGTGCTTATATTTTTGGTCGTCACAGCACACTGGCTTTGGCCGACCGTCCAGTGGCAGCCAAAACTGGTACTACCAATGATTATAAAGATGCTTGGACCATGGGATATACTCCTTCTATTGTGACGGGTGTTTGGGTTGGCAACACCATTCCATCTACCATGAAAGGCGGCGGCAATACTTTGGCTGGTTTGATTTGGAACCAATTCATGACTACCTCTACCAAAAATACTCCCACAGAAGATTTCCCAGCCCCTCCACCCAACGATGCGACGAAACCAGTATTGCGCGGATCCGATGGTGGTATAAGATTACAAATAAATTCTGCCAATGGAAAAATTGCGACTTCTTCTACTCCGCCTGGATTAATAGTTACCAAAATATTTTTGCCTCCTCATGATATTTTGCATTACGTAAATAAAGACGACCCTCGCGGTCCAGCACCGACCAACCCAAGCGATGATCCTCAATATCAAAATTGGGAAAATTCTCTACAACAATGGCTAGGCAGATTGCAATCCGCCGGCATGCCAATTACCCTAGAAGAACCACCAACACAACTGGATGACACGCCATATAACCCAGAATTGGTTCCACAGGTAGAAATAACTTCTCCACAAAGTAACAGCACCATCAACGGACGCCAGCTAGATATTCAGGTGAATGCCAGCGCTCCTCGCGGTGTAAAACAAGTAAGTTATTATGTCGACGAAAAATTGATTGGAAATAGTACCGAATATCCTTTTAGTCTTTCTTACTCTATTCCAAAATTGTATTCCAACCAACACACTCTTAAAGCACTGGCTGTCGACGACCAAGGCAATGCTGGAGAAAACAAGATTGTATTTTATACTACCGGCGAGTTTGATCAACCTACTTTTAATTGGGTAGATGGTACGGATGCTATTATCAACCAAACGGACTTTCCAAAAACAATGGCTATCCAACCTGTACTTTGGGATAATGTCAAAGATATAAAAATACAACTTATAAATTCTAAAGGGGTGGCCAAAAGTATTTTTGACTTCAACCATAAAGAGGACCAATTAAACGACCAAGGGAATTTGGAATTTAGTTGGAAGACTTCTCCAGGGGTAGGACAATATACTTTGAAAGCAACTTTGACTTCAAATAGTGGGGCGACGGAGAGCAAGGGATTAAATGTAGAGATTAAATAGTTTTCAGAATTTATAACTTCAAAATAGTTTCAAACAAAAAGACTGACATAAGTGACTTTTTCGCTTTCCTCGGCCGCGAGGCCTCAGGGATGAAACCGTGGGTTTCATAACCCGCTCAAAAGTAACTTATGTCAGTCTTTTTTTTTTCTTTATTTTTAGATTCTTACTCCTTCTATCATCCAGTTGTCGCCGAAATGTTTGATTGAAATATTTTTTAGCTTTAGGGCTTTGCTTACTTTGTCTGTTCCTTTGCCTCCGATTGCGCTTAGGGATTCTTTGCCGCCGATTATTATCGGGGCGTAGAAAATATAAAATTTATCGGCTAGCTTGGCATCTTGAAAACTACCTTGCAATTCAGCTCCACCTTCTACGAACAGGCTGATTATTTTTCTTTTGGTTAATTCTTGTAAAATGATTTTTATTGGAACTTGTTTTTGTTTTAGCACCACCACCTCAATTCCTTTTTGAACTAGTTGTTTCATTTTTTTAAGGTCGTGCGACGGGGAGGCAAACACCAAAACATTATTATCGCGATATACTTGGGCGTTTATTTTTATCTTTAGTTCAGCGTCCAAAATTACTCGTAATGGATCGTGATATTTTTTGTTTCTTACTCCTAGATGCGGGTCGTCTTTTAGAACAGTATTAGTACCTACAATTATCGCTTGATATTGCCCGCGTAGATCCCGAGAAAATTCTCGAGCAGCTTCATTGGTGATCCATTTGGAATCACCGCTGTGGGTCGCTGTGCGGCCATCCAGAGAACAAGCGAACTTAATAGCGACAAACGGGCGTTGCTTCTGGTGGAAGCAGAAAAAAGCTTCGTTTAGCTCTTGGGCTTCTTTTTGCAAAACTCCTACTTCTACTTGTATGCCGGCAGCCTTTAATTGTTTTATGCCTCGGCCTGAAACTTTTTCATTCGGATCGATTGTACAACAAACCACCCGCTTTATTCCAGCCGCTATTATGGCCGGCACACAGGGCGGAGTGTTTTTCCAGATATGAGAACACGGTTCTAGAGTGACATACAGAGTGGCGCCTTTAGGGTTTTCTTTACAATTTTTAAAAGCCTCTACTTCTGCGTGAGGCCCTTTGTACTTTTTATGATATCCTTGTCCAAGTACTTTCCCATTCTTTACCACTACCGCCGCGACCATCGGATTGGGATTGGTCTGCCCTCTAGCTTTGGCGGCAAGCCCCAGAGCGAGCGTAAGATATTTTTTATCTTCGTTTGTTATTGCCATATTACTTTATTTTTAATTGATGGCCCATTTTTTTCTTTTTTATCTGCAGATATGATTTGTTGTATTTATTGGATTTCACTTCTAGAGGAGTTCTTTTTATCACATCTATTCCACCCTCTTCGAGTTGAATTACTTTGTCTGGATTGTTGGTAATGAGATTTATTTTTCTAATCTTTAAATATTTTAAAATCAAAATTGCAATACTATAATCCCGGGCATCTTGAGGTAAACCCAGGCCAACATTGGCTTCTACCGTATCCATACCCTGATCTTGTAGAGCGTAGGCCTTTATTTTATTTTCCAGACCAATATCACGGCCTTCTTGGTTGAGATAAAGCAAGACTCCGCCGGATTTGGCTATTTTTTTTAAACTCAAATCCAACTGTTCACCACAATCACATTTCAAAGAAGCAAAGGTGTCACCAGTAATACATTTAGAATGCATTCGGACCAAAACCGGCTCTTTTAAAATCTTACCTTTGGTCAAAACCACTTGATTACGATCGTCGATATTAGATTTAAAAATTGAAATCTGAAAATTACCGTATTTGGTCGGTAAATTAGCTTGAGCAGTTTGTTTTACCTGCAACTTTTTCATACCTAAATTTTGGCGATAGTTTCGAGAGTTTTCCACGCGGCTTCAGCAGCTTCTATGCCGCGATTGTCTTTTATTTGAGTAGAGCGATCATAAGCATCCTGAATATTATACACCGCCAACACTTCAAAAATTACTGGAATTTCAAACTCGACACTAAGCGTCATACAAGCTCGTGCACATTCGTTGGCAATAAGTTCAAAGTGATAGGTTTTGCCTTTGTGGATTGCGCCGAAAGTTATAATCGCATCATACACACCTTGTTTGGCGAGCTTTTTTACCAACAAAGGTATTTCAAAACTGCCGGGCACACTCACTATTTTAATATTTTCTTTTTTTATCCCTTTTTTCTCCAGAGTCGCTACACAATTTTTCTCTAGATTATTTACTATTTCCTCCCAGAAAGCACCACTAACAATGGCAATTTTCAGTTCGTTGGCTGGCTTCATAAAAATAGGGTTATTTTAAAAACTTTTTAATATATTTAGCGACCACATCTATCTCAATATTTATTTTATCGCCGAGTTTAATATTTTTAAGATTGGTGTTTTGCCAAGTATGAGGAATTACAGCGATAACAAAACTTTTACTTTTTAATTTTGCGATAGTCAAAGAAATACCATTCAGAGCAATAGAGCCTTTTTCTACCAAAAATCTCATCGTATCTTTTTCGACTGAGATTTCTATCTCTCTACTATTTCCTTGTTTTTTGATTTCTTTTATTTCCCCAATTCCATCCACATGCCCTTGTACCAAATGACCAGACAAAAATGTCTGCATAGTAAGCGACATATCCAAGTTTAACTCTTCACCAATTATAACATCACCCAAATTACTTCTTTTAAGAGTTTCCGGAACCGCTGAAAAAGACAGTTTGTCTTTCGTTTTCTTTTCCACCGTCAGACATACCCCATTTACAGCAATACTATCGCCAATTTTTGTTTTGGAGACAAATTTAGGATCTGTTTGCATCACAAACACACCTTGTTTGACTGAAAATAACTTAGCAGTATGAGTAATTATTCCAGTAAACATAAATTACTGACGTATAGGCATGATGATGTATAAGAAGTTTGGATCGTTGGTCGGAGTTACCAAACAAGGACTATCAGCGTTGATGATTTTGAAGACCGCACTTTCAGATTTCAAATTATTTAGACCGTCCAAGACATAACGGTGGTTTAAAGTAATTTTATTATCATCACCTTTGATATCAGCTACAACCTCAGAATTATATTCACCGGTCTGAGATGAAATAGAAGCGAGTTTTACCACACCTTCTTTACCTTCAAACGAACAATTAATAGCATTTACGCCAGTAGTAGTGAACAAACTAGCAGTTTTTATTTCTTTAGTCATTTTTTCAGTATCGAGAGTAGCTGTGGTTTTAAATTCTTTAGGAATAATCTGGGCATAATCCGGATAATTTCCTTCAACCAAACGTGATACCAATTGAGTATTACCAAAATGAACAGCAATCTGATTTTCTCCAACCAAAAAGCGAACATTCTTTTCACCATCTTCAGTTTCCACCAAAGACAAGATACGAATGATCTCAGAGGTAGTACGACCAGGCACTATAATCTTGAATTCACCCTCTCCTTGCTTGATAGCGACTCTTTTTTCAGCTAAACGATAACTATCCGTAGCAGCCAATACCAAACCGGCGTAGTAAGAAGTATTAAAACCAAAATACATACCAGATAATTCTGGGCGGATTTCTGATTTGGCTAAAGAAGACACTGTTTGCCCCATACCTGTTTTGAGTTCATCCACTGCAAACAAGAATCCAGTACCAGTATGAACAGAAGGGATCACTGGGAATTCGTCAGCAGGGGAGCCTTTTATTTTTGTAGAAGACTTTCCACAGTTTATCACCAATTCATTGTCTTTGAGTTCCATCTCAATCTTTTCTTCAGACAACAATCCGACAAACTCGGTCAAAGTACGAGCCGGTACTGTGAAAGATCCTGGTTCGTCCACTTTGGAACGAACATGGACCACTATCGCGAGTTCAAGATTGGTTGCAATGATTTCTGTTTTTTGGTCATCGGCTTTGATCAACACATTTCCAAGTATCGGTAAATTCACACTCTTGTTGGCGATGCCTCCGACTATCGATAAAGCTTTGGACAAATTCTCCTTCGTACAGGTTATTTTCATATTGGGTGGTGTATAAGTGTTTTATATATAAATATAGTAATACTAATAAGGGTGGGGACAGAGTGAATAAGTCGTTATTTTGTCTAGTCTCAGCAAAATTTTTTGTTAATAAGTTTTATCTGAAAAGTTGGTAAAGTGGGGATGAAAACAGTGGAAAACTTTTTTAATTTTTTTATGTTGATAACTCGGCACTTTATTCAGGTGGTGTGAACAAGTTGTTCACATAAATATTCACAGTGCTTAGCCAAGAAATAAAACTATTTATATATTATTTATGTACAAACGTTGTCGAATTAACTCTACTTCTTGTTTGAGTTTTAGTTCGTTCTCTACTTCTTTGGAAATCTTTTCATTGGCATGCATAGCGGTGGTATGGTCGCGACCGCCGAGCTCATCACCGATAGCTGGAAAAGACATTTTAAGATCGTTGCGTAGTAGATACATAATAACTTGGCGTGGGAAAGAAAGCTTCTTCTCACGGCTTTTTCCACAGACATCCTCAAAGCTCGAGAGTAATGATTTCACAGACTCTTGGGTCGGAACCATGTTTTTTAATTGATGGTAGGCAATAATCTTGTTTAATGCACCTTCGAGTTCGCGGATATTACTCTGTACTATAGTAGCGACGGTGTGCAATATCTTAGTTTCTAGAGGAAAATTCTTTTCATGACATTTTTTATCTAGAATAGCAGCGCGAGTTTCAAAGTCAGGTGCGGTGACATCCACAATCATACCCCATTCAAAGCGGGATTTGAGACGATCTTCTAAAGCCGGAATAGCTTTTGGTGGACGATCCGAAGTGAGAATAACTTGTTTGTTGGCTTGGTGAAGCTCGTTGAAAGTGTGGAAGAACGATTCTTGAGAAGCGTCTTTGCCAGCAATAAATTGAATATCATCAATAAGCAAAGCATCAATAAGGCGGTAGCGATTTTGGAAATCACGAGAGCTGCCAGTGCGTAGTGAGGTAATAAAATCATTGGTAAACTTCTCAGCACTTACATACATAATGTTGGTCTGAGGGTTTTTACGCAGTAATTCATTGGCTACGGCCTGTAAAAGATGGGTTTTGCCCAAACCTACACCACCATATATAAATAGAGGGTTGTAGGATTCGCCAGGTCTGTCTGCTACGGCTTTGGCCGCAGTAAAAGCTAATTCAGAGCCTTTGCCGACCACAAAATTATCAAAAGTATATTTAGGATTGATGCTAAATCCAGGGGAGATTAAAGGTGTGGACTGGGAGGCGGTGGAAAAGCTGACTTTTTCCTCCTGGTGGGCTTGAGGTGGAGTAATTGAGGTGTTTATAGTCAATTCAGTAACATTTTTGATATTTTCGATCTTGTATTCTAGTTTACGAATTGGCAAAGAAGTGATTCTTTCAAGGGATTGAATGATCTGTTGGTGGTGTTTTTTTTCAATCCAGGCTTGGTTGAAAGTATTTGGTACGCAAAGTACTACGTGGCTTTCTTGGAAAGAAACAATGCCGGTATTTTTGAACCAAGTATTGAAATTAGCCTTGGAAATGTTCAACTCTAGCTCGGAAAGGACAGCTTGCCAGATTTCGTTATTAGTCATAGATAGTTATTTTTTAAAACTTTTGTGCTATTTTAGCACAGATAGTAGGGTTGACCAATTTTAAAGGTTAGCAAAGTGTGCAAAACCTGTGGATAACTCGCTTCATTTGTGGATTGTTGACTTTTACCTTTAAATATGCTATAATATTCATGTTACTAGTTAATATATAATATGGCAACAAAACGAACTTACCAACCAAAGAAGAAACATCGCGCCAAAGCTCATGGCTTTTTAGAAAGAATGGCTACAAAAGGTGGTCGCACTGTATTAAGTCGTCGTCGCGCTAAGGGGCGCAAGAAACTTACAGTTTCTGATGAGAAAAAGGGTAAAAGATTAAGAAAAACACACTAAAAGACAGTCCCGACCTAAATAGTCGGGATTTTGTTTTAAGGCCTATGTATAAGAAAGACAATCATCTCACCAAAGTTCGGGATTTTAACTTGATTTTGAAGCACGGCATCTGGCATAATGGCCGTTTTTTGAGTTTGCGTGTGCTAGAATTAGCCAAAAATGAACAATATTTTCCACCCACAGCTGATGTGGATAAGTTCAAAAAACAGCTAAAGTTAGCGATAAATGTGGGCTTAAAGGTGTCTAAAAAGGCAGTTATCCGCAATCGAGCCAAACGTCAGATTCGCGAGGTAGTGCGCCTGATTATGCAGACCGATGGTATAAAAGATGGGTATTATCTATTTTTCATTGCCAAGCCGGAAATCAAAGAGAAAGAATATGCTGAGATTAGCGAAGAAATAAAAGTATTATTACAGCGCGCGAAAGTGTTTGTGTAGTTTTTTTGTTTTTCAAAATTTTGTTTTAGAATAAATAAAAAAAATATTTTGAAAGATAAAATAAATATTCAAAATGAAAAAAAAGCTCTTAGATTACATAAAAAAGATAATTATTTTGCCGCGTTGGCCGTTGGTTTTTTTAATTTGGGTCTATCAAAAAACAATTTCTCCAGATCATGGACCGTTAAAATATTTTTTCCCGCATGGGTATTGTCGGTTTTATCCTAGCTGTAGTGAGTACGGAAAACAAACTATCAAAAAACACGGCGTGGTAGTCGGCGTGTTTAAAGCTGGTTGGAGAATTTTACGTTGCAATCCTTGGAATGATGGCGGTGTGGATTTACCTTAATCCAAAATCTCAATAGTTTTATTTTTACTCGTCGCACCAGCGGCGATTTTTATTTTGCTTTTTGGTTTATCAAAATATTTGGCAAGTAATTTTATTAGGGAATCGTTGGCGGCACCATCTACGGGCGGGGCAGTGAGTTTTACTTTTAATGTGCCGTCACTCATTTCACCTATTACTTCGTTTTTGGAAGAACGAGGAAGGACTCTGATTTTTATTTTTGGCATAAATGTTTTATCCACGCAAACTTTTTAAAACTTCTAAATCCTTTCGTACTTTATCATCTTCAGTTTCCAAAAAATAATTTACATCCTTTAATTTCTTATTTTTTATCAGAGCTTCAAAACCGGCTTTACCAATTAATCCCTCGCCGATATGGTCGTGGCGATCACGAAGGCCGCCTAGTTCAATTTTACTATCATTGCAATGGAACATTTTTAGTTTGTCCAACCCAATAGTAGCGTCAAATTTTTTTAGAGTTTGTTCGACGGCTTTAGGATCGCGAATATCGTAGCCGCTAGAGAATCCATGTTGAGTATCATAGCAGATACCAATATTATATTTTTTTAGTTTATGGTGGTGAACCATTTCTGCCAGCTGTTCAAATTTGTGGCCAATAGCATTACCAGAGCCAGCGGAGATTTCTATTAGAAATTGGGTTGAGCCTTTGTATCCTTTTAAGGTTGTGGCGAGACCTTCTATAAGTTGTAGAAATCCTTTGGCTTCGCCTAGATCCTTATAGCTGCCCAAATGGGTCATGGCATAGGCGGCGCCGAGCATTGAGGATCTTTCTAATTCTTCACGCACTACCGCGGCTGAGCCATGCATTATTTTTGGATTGGCGCTGGCGAAGTTTATAAAATAAGGAGTGTGCACTACCCATTCTTTTTGTCCGTATTCTTTGCAGGCCGCTTTAAAATTGTCAGCGATTTCTTTGGTCAGCGGGGCTACAAAACCACCACGTGGTGAGCGGGTAAAAATTTGAAAAACTTCACAGCCAATATCGGCCGCATTTTTTGGGGCGTTGATGAGGCCGCCGGCAATGGATACATGAGCGCCAAAGTACATAGACAGGTTGGTTAAACGGTGTTAGTATTGTTAATGTAAATAGTTTAACAAACTATAGTTAAATAAGCAAAATATGAAAGTGAATACTTATAAAGCAATATTTTATGTAGTAACTGGTTTATGTTCAATAATTCTTTTATTAGATATCATATTTAACGCCAATGCATTTTTTACAATTTTTCAACCACCCTTTAATCCATCATCGGCAATGATAAAAATTGACCATCGAATTCTCGGCATTTTATTTTTTCTTCCGGCAACCTGTCTTATTTTTTCTAAATTTATTAAAAATAAAACTTTTTTTATTTTGTTTTCTGTAATTAATTTTATTATATTGCCACTTTTAATAATATTTTCCTTAGTTATAACATCTCGTACATAAAAAAAGACACCTTTTAGTAGGTGTCTTTTTGTTTAAAATTATTTTACCACTTTCTCTGCCAAGAAAGCTACAACTTTTCTATTCTGCACAGTCGCGGCCAAAGTGTCTAGCACATCGCGGCGTTCCAGAGCTTCTAAAACTTTTGGATCATTCTGGTAAGTAGCTTTGATGATTTCGATCTCTTTGTCCAATTCTTCTTTTTCCACTTTAATATCATTATCTTTGGCAATCTGGCGAGAAACCAAGGCGGCTTTTACACGCATTAGAGCACGTTCGGAGAAATCGTTGCCAATTTCTTCTTCGGTCTTTTTGATATCGGCCATGTATTTGTCCATGGTAATGCCTTGTTGTTCCAAACTGGATTTGAGTTCGTGGAACATTTTTTGTTTTTCGGCGTTGATCAATACATCTGGTATGACGTCGAATTCTGATCCCAAAACAGTCTTTTCTAGAATTTCAATTTCCTGTCTTTGAGCTTCTTTGTTTTCCGCTTCTTTGGTGAGGTTAGTCTGGAGAAGTTCTTTGAGAGCGATCATGCTTGGCTGACCAAGTTTGACTGCCAACTCATCATTGATCTCTGGATATTCGATTGAGTAAACTTCGTTTACTTTAATGTGAAAATCCATAGTTTTTCCAGCCAAATGTTTTTGGTAATGTTCTTCTGGAAATTTCAAAGAAAATTCTTTTACATCATCTTTTTTCAAACCAACCAATTCCTCGGCAAAGCCTGGAATATAATGTGGTTCGGAAAGATATACTTGGTGTTGAGGAGCTTGTCCGCCTTCTACCGGTACTTTGTTGTTGGTCATATTCATGGCCACAACTATTTTATCTTCTTTGGCGGCTGCACCTTCTTTGATTACTTCCATCGCCTGCATCTTGCGGAGATTTTCCATTACTTCATTGATTTGTTCTTCTCCAGCAGCTACATCTTTTTTGTTTACAGTAATGGTGGAAAGATCAGCTACTTTTACTTTTGGTAAAAGTGCGGCCACGGCTTTGAAAACAAAATCATTGCCTGGAGCCATTTTTTCAATCGTAATTTCCGGCATGCCGATGGTATCGATTTTTTCGGCCAATACGGCGGCGTGATAATTTTTTTCTACGATAGATTGTAGAGCTTCTTCCAATATTTTAATTTCACCCAAATTCTGTTTTACAATTTCGTAAGGAGCTTTTCCTGGACGGAAACCGTGAATGGCAGCGCGTTCAGAAAGACGGGCAGCGGCGGCAAACATGTCTTTTTCATAGTCAGCTGGAGTGACAGTGACTACTAATTCTACCTGAGATTTTTCTAGTTTCTTGAGAGTCTGTTGCATAAATACAAGTTAAAATTACGTGGGGATTTTATCCTAAATGGATGAAAAAGTCAATTATAATAAAGTGTTAATTTTAAAGATAAAAAAACACCGGGAACAGTTACCTTTGAGCGGGTTATGAGGCCCACGGCCGATTCCCTGAGGCTTCGCAGCCGAGGAAAGCGAAAAGGTTACTGTTACCGGTGTGTTAGAAAGATATTACTTAATCAATAATCCAACGATAAGCAAAGCCACAATATTGGCTACTTTAATCATAGGATTGATGGAAGGACCGGCAGTGTCTTTATATGGATCACCGACAGTATCTCCAGTCACAGCGGCTTGATGAGCAAAGGAGCCTTTGCCGCCGTAGTTACCAAGTTCAATATATTTTTTAGCGTTGTCCCAAGCAGCACCACCGGTAGTCATAGAAATAGCCACGAAGATACCGGTGATAATTGTACCAACGAGTAAACCGCCTAGAGCTTCAATACCCAAGAAGTAGCCAACCAAGATTGGAGTAACAACTGGAATCAAAGATGGTACCAACATTTGGCTAATAGCACCTTTAGTAACAATATCTACCGCTTTGGCGTAGTCTGGTTTTCCAGTACCTTCCATAATACCAGCAATTTCGCGGAATTGACGACGTACTTCTTCTACTACTTGTCCGGCTACTTTTCCTACAGATTCCATAAGCATAGCACCAAACAAATATGGCAACAAACCACCAATAAACAAACCAACCAAAACTTTTGGATCATTGATCATGAAAGTTACAGTACTTGGTAATTTATGAGTGAAGTCGGCAAATAATACAAGTGAAGCTAAGCCAGCGGAAGCAATAGCGTAACCTTTTGTTACAGCTTTTGTGGTGTTGCCTACAGCATCCAAAGGATCAGTCACGTTACGTACGTCTTCGGATAATTCAGCCATTTCAGCAATACCACCAGCATTGTCAGTGATAGGACCAAAAGCGTCGATAGTGACGATGATACCAGTCAAAGACAGCATGCTAACAGCGGCAATAGCCACGCCGTACAAACCAGCCAAAGTAAATGAACCCATCATCGCAGCCATAATCAAAAGCACAGGGAGTGCAGTGGATTTCATAGATACTGCGAGACCGGCAATCACATTGGTGCCATGGCCAGTAGTACTGGCTTTGGCAATATGTTGTACTGGAGAAAATTTAGTAGAAGTATAATAGTCGGTAAGAGCTACCATCGCAGCGGTGAGAATCAAACCAATAATTCCACACAAGAAAAGATTCATCACACTGTAGCCAACCAAGCCGCCCATTAAATATTTTGTAGCTGGGTAAAAACCAATCAAAGCAAATACGCCGGCAGCAATCAAACCTTTATAAAGAGCAGTCATTACATTTTTATCTTCACCCAAACGGATAAAGAAAGTTCCAAGAATAGAAGCGATAATAGAAATACCGCCGAGCATTAAAGGATAAACAATAACATTATTGTTGCCTGGGAAAACTAGAGAACCTAGAACCATAGCAGCAATAGTAGTGATAGCATAAGTTTCAAAAAGATCCGCAGCCATACCAGCACAGTCACCCACATTATCACCGACGTTGTCGGCGATTACTGCTGGATTACGTGGATCATCTTCTGGAATTCCTTTTTCTACTTTACCTACCAAGTCAGCGCCAACATCAGCGGCTTTGGTAAAAATACCACCACCGATACGAGCAAAGACAGAAATTAAACTTCCACCAAAACCTAAACCAATCAAAGCGGAAATGTCGTGAGTCAATAAATAAAAACCAGAAACTCCAAGCAATCCCAAACCAGAAACCAAAAGACCGGTAACTGATCCGCCTTTTACCGCCACATCAAGTGCAGCTTTAAAACCTTTTTTAGCAGCCTCGGCAGTACGTACATTGGCTTTGACCGAAATCAACATACCAATAGTACCGGCCAATCCTGATAGTAAAGCACCAACCAAGAAACCAAAAGCGGTTACCCAATCAATACCAACGCCGAGCAAAACAAAAACAACTACCGCTACATAAGCAATAGTTTTATACTGACGACTTAAAAAAGCTTTAGCGCCATCTTCTTCCTTTCTACTGGTATTTTATCGTTTTTTTGGTTTTTTTGGATACCGCATAGGCCTCTTTTTAAAGAAAATCGGATTTATCAGTGGTAATCGTTTGATTGCCCGCGATATTATTCAGCCGGTATTTTTTGGATTATTATTTTTAATTACTATACCGCAGACCAAATTTTTTGTGCAGAAAAGTATTTTTTTACCTGGTCAAAAAACAATTGCTTTTAATTTGGTCGGAGACAATAGCGATTATAGTTTTGAAGAAGTGGCCGCCGACAGTCAGTCTGGTTTTGTGAATTCCAATTATGCTTGGCGCAGCGGAGTGATAACTGCTGAAGATAATTTGGCTACAGATGAAGTTGTGTATAACCAAGATTTGGTAGGTACTTTTGCGGGCGGTATGGCCATAAACAAACCATGGCTTATGTCTGGAGCAGTAAGTAAAAGTGGTTCGGTGGAACGTAAAGAGGCAGCTAAATATATAGTGGCTCCAGGAGATACCTTAAAAAGTGTAGCAATAAAATTTGGAGTGAATGTTGATACAATTTTATGGGAAAATAATTTAACAGCGAAAGCTACTTTAAAATTAGGACAAGTTTTGAGTATTCCTCCAGCTAGTGGTGTGATGTATACAGTGAAAAAAGGCGATACCTTGGGTAGGATTGCCGGAGTATATGGTGCAAAATCAGCGGATATTATTGCTTTTAATAATTTAACTTCAGATGGTCATGATTTGCACGTGGGTGAAAGAATTATGATTCCAGGTGGTACAAAACAAGAGATCAGATCGCCGGTGACATTGGGAAGTAAAATTGCTTCCAATAATGTCGCTCCAAAAAATAGTAAATACATTATTCAGCAGGAAATAAATGGTTCAGTCATTGCCCCACCTTCTTCTAGACAATCGCCTGGTGCGGCTGGTTTTGTGTGGCCGGCGGCAGTACATACTATTACACAGTACTTTGGTTGGACACACCATGCTTTAGATATCGCCGGTCCGTTTGAAACTCCAACTTATGCGGCTAAAGCTGGTGTGGTAGAAAAATCACAATGTGGATGGAATAGTGGGTATGGTTGTGTGGTTATTATTGATCATGGAAATGGTATTAAAACTCTATATGGTCACCATGCCAAATTATTGGTGTCGGTCGGGGATCATGTGGAAACTGGTCAAACTATTGGTTTGATGGGCAATACTGGTAATGTGCGTGGTATCACTGGTATCCATGTTCACTTTGAAGTAATAGTAAATGGTGCGCGTGTGAATCCGCTAGGATATGTGAGATAGTCCAAACCTTGATTTTTTGGGATTATTTTGGTAAGCTGTAAAAACAATTTGGTACCGTCGTCAAGCAGTAAGACCAGGGTCTGCAAAACCCTTATGCGTGGGTGCAATTCCCACCGGTACCTCAAAAATAAAACACCACACATATAGTGACTTTTTCGTTTTCCTCGCCCTGCGAAGGGCTCAGGGAATCGGCCGCGGGCCTCATAACCCGCTCAAAAGTAACTATATGTGTGGTGTTTTATTTTTGGTTGCCGAAAAGTTATTTTACAGGTAAAATGATAGGACTATGACTAAATTTGTTATTATTGATGGCAACGCTATTATTCATCGGGCATACCACGGTATTCCTCCTTTACATTTGAAAGATGGGCAGATGGTGAATGCGGTGTATGGATTTACTTCTATGCTTTTTAAGGTATGGCATGATTTGAAGCCTACGCATTTGTGTATAAGTTTTGATGTGGCTGGCGGTAGTCATGCTCGCCAGGAAAAATATGACAAATATAAAGCGACCCGCGTGAAGGCGGATCAGGAATTGTATAATCAAATTCCGCTGGTACATGAAATGGTGGAGTGTTTGGGTTTGCCAATTTATGAAAAAAAAGGATTTGAAGCGGACGATGTGATTGGTACGGTAGTAAAAGAGATGAAAGATAAGGTAGATGAAATTTATATTGTGACGGGGGATATGGATACGCTGCAGCTCGTGAATGAAAATACCAAAGTATATACGATGCGTAAAGGCATGAGTGATATTGTGGTTTATAATATTGAAGAAGTGAAAAAAAGATTTGGTTTTGGTCCAGAACTCGTAGTGGATTATAAAGCATTGCGTGGGGACACTTCGGATAATATCCCGGGTGTGCCGGGCATTGGTGAAAAAACTGCGACCGATCTCATTTTGAAATATGGAAATCTACAAGAGATATATGAGGTGGTAGAAAAGGAAAGTCAGAAAACAAAAAGTGATTTATTTTCTGCCAGTGTTTTGAAAAAAATGGTGGACGGAAAAGAGAGTGCTCAGATGAGCTATCATTTGGCGACTATTGATTGTGCGGTGCCGGAGATGGATTTGAAATTGAAAGATTGTGAACTGGGAGAATTTGATCGCGCAAAAGTAGTTTCTTGTTTTCAAAAATTTGAGTTTGTTTCTTTGCTCAAAAGATTGCCTGGTTTTAAAGATGTGGTAGAAGAAAAAACAGCTCCAAAAACAAAAAGTAAAAAGATCTTAGATTTTAATTTTAAAGAATTAAATAATAAAGACGAGGTAGATCAGTTGGTAGAAAAGATTAAGCAGGCCAGAAGCTTTGCGGCCAAAGCAGTGACTAGTAGTGCTGATGTGCTCACTGCTGAATTACTTGGTTTGTCAGTGATGGTAGGGTTGGATGGATATTATATAAAAAGTAATTTAGTAAAAGATTTTGTTAAAATTTTTAATGAAACTAAAGTAGAATTAGTTGGTCATAATCTTAAACAGTTGGCCAAGGTTTTATTTTTACAAAAACAAGAAATTAAAAATTCTTTGTTTGATGTAATGGTAGCTTCTTATTTGCTCAACCCTGGTACACGTGCCCACGATGTGTCGAGTGTAGTTTTAAAATTTTTGGGTAAAGAATTACCAAGTGGTAGTGGGCAGGAAAGTTTGTTTGGGGTGGATACCAAAGCGGTGACCAATGAATTGTATTTGATAACCCAGACGGTGGCAGATCTGAAAGAAGAATTGGTAAAGACCGATAATTTAGGTTTGCTACAAAATTTGGAAATGCCTCTGATGTTGGTGTTGGCTGAGGTGGAATTAAATGGTGTGGCACTGGATTTGGAGCTGCTCAAAAAATTATCAGATCAGGTAAATAATGAAATTAAAAGAGTTTCCAAGAAAATTTTTGATTTGGCTGGAATGGAATTTAATATTTCTTCGCCTACCCAATTGCGTGAAGTTCTGTTTGAAAAATTGGAGATTCCGGTGGATGGAATAAAAAAAGGAAAGACCGGTTTGTCTACAGATTCGCAACAGCTTGAAAAAATGCGCGACCTGCATCCAATTATTAATGAGATTGAAATTTATCGCGAAATTACCAAATTGCAAAATACTTATATTGATGTTCTGCCAACTTTGGTGAACAAAAAAACTGGCAGAATTCATACTAATTACAATCAAGTGGTAGCCGCGACTGGACGCCTATCCTCTGTTGATCCAAATTTACAAAACATTCCGATTCGTACTGAGCTTGGGCGTGAAATTCGCAAAGCATTTGTGGCTGCTGAAGGAAACGTGTTGCTAAGTGCGGATTATTCACAGATTGAATTGCGTATCGTGGCATCGTTGGCCAAAGATGAAAAGATGATGGAAATTTTTGAGAAAGATTTGGATATCCACAAAGCTACCGCCGCCGCTATCAATGGGGTAAAGCTGGAAGAAGTAACCAAAGAGATGCGCCGTGCGGCTAAAGAAGTAAATTTTGGCGTGCTCTACGGCATGGGCACATATGGCTTGAGCTGGCGCGCGGAAATTCCGCATTGGCAGGCCAAAGAATTTATTCAAAAGTATTTTGAACAGTTTAGTGGGGTAAAAAAATACCTGGATCAGACGATTGTTTTTACCAAAAAAGAAGGATATTGCGAAACATTGTTTGGCCGTCGTCGTTATATTCCAGAATTAAATTCACAAAATTTTCAGTTGCGTAGCGCGGCGGAACGTATGGCCATTAATCATCCGATCCAGGGTACAGCGGCTGATCTGATAAAAATGGCGATGATCGCGGTGCAACCACAATTAAAAGATTTGGATGCAAAAATGATATTACAGGTGCACGATGAGTTGGTTTTTGAAATTAAAAAAGGACAAGAAGAAAAAGTGGGGAAAATTGTGAAAGAAGCGATGGAAGGTGTGGTGAAACTTAGTGTGCCAGTGAGGGTGGATCTGAATTTTGGAAAAAGTTGGGGAGAAATGAAATAAGTATGGTGATATACATTTACGGTGAAGATTCGTATCGCAGCCGACAATATTTGAGCGATCAGATAACAAAATTTAAAACCGCGCGTGATCCGCAGGGGTATAATGTGGCGATTTTTGACGCACAAAAAGTAGAGCCTGGAAAAATTTTATCCGAAATTGTGTCGTCACCTTTTTTGGCGGAAAAGAGACTTGTGGTAGTAGAAAATATTCTATCTATTTCTGATAAGGTTTTTTTGGGAGAATTAATTGAGCGGGTAGAAGAAAAAAGGATTCCGGAAAGCAATATCGTAATTTTTTGGCAGAGCGAAAAACTTAGTAAAGTAAAAGAAGCCAAGGAATTTGAGGCAATTTTGAAAAAAGAAAAATATGCCCAGGAATTTGAAGCTCTGGACAGCTCGGCGCTATCGGCCTGGATCGCCACGGAAGTAAAAAAGAGGAATGGTAAAATTTCTAATCAGGCTATCAATTATTTGGCGCAGAATACTGCAGGTGATATTTGGTTTCTTACTTCTT